>NZ_JBNGCJ010000306.1:0-29494 GCF_049974785.1 Vibrio genomosp. F10 str. 9ZD137 | reverse complement strand
AACCGCTCTTCCGATCTTCAGCGATACAATCAAGATCAGTTTAAACTTCACATCGTCCAGAAAAAGCTGTGTTTTGTCGCCCACCACTTGTTTAGATTGAGCAAAAGCAACCGGCAGCTGTTCAAGTGATTGAGTCGAAATATCGATAAGTTGATTGACATTATTAACCGTTAATTCAATATTTTTTTGTTGTTCGGGAGTGAAGTCAGGGCTGGTAGCGATCGCATTTAAGGAATCAGCAAGAGAGTTGAGTGACTGGCTTGTGGTATCAATCGATTCTTCTATACCTTGCAGATCCAAGCTTACATTCACTTGAATGAATGCGTTTTTATTGGGTTTGTCTTTATCGGGTTCATCTTGGGAAGCAAAGGCGTTGGGAAGCAGTAGCATCAAGCTAACAAGAGTAAAGCCAACCGATTTTAGCAGAGTTCCTTTATGTAACATGTTGTGTCCTTTAATGTTTAAGCATCTCATTTCGCGATCATTTTAATGCTATAACCATAGAAGGCTTAAGTTATAAATTCCAATTAATAATCAAATAGATAACATTAGAAATCAAACGTGAGGCCCACATTCAACTTATAGTCATTCCTATTGGGGATCACCCCGTCAGAGTCCACTTTCGGGTTTGAGTTATGATCCCAGATAAATTTCACGCTGAAATCAAGATCGTCCACCAACTCAACATCAACACTGATATCATTGCTATGACGAACACCTCCCGAAGCCGCATTGGCCCAGTTCAAATCGTAGCCATAACTCACATCGATGTCTTTGGTTAGCTCGTACTCCAAATCCGAAGAGAATACGACAATAGGGCTATTTTCAGTGGTACTTTGGCCTTCTAATACGGTATCAAATTGAGTTGTCTGAAAACCAGGACCAAGAGAGACATCCCATTCTAAATCTGACTGGGTAATAATAAAGTAACCCATCTGCATCGAGGCGTTGACCCGATAATCAATGTTTTGAAATTTATCGCTATTCACGGCCATTTTTATCGGACGAAAGAAAAGCCGATTGCTGAGGTAGATATCGTAAGATCCATTGAACTGGTGATTTTGAGCCGTTTTTTCACCCGATGATTGAGTGATGTTGCCATTGTATTTGAGCAAGGTACGGGAGTAGACCGTTTGTCGCTTGCCATTTAGCTCTGCTGACACAGAGAGTTCATCAGTGTTGCCTTTGCTAAAGTTCGCGCCTAAAAAAAGATCCGTTTCCCAGCGCTCTATTTCCGACTCCACACTGCTGTAGACTGATACCACAAAACTGACAGGGTAAATATATAGCTTGTCGCCTTGGATCGTCAGCTTATCATCAGCAATGGTTAACTGGCCTTGATGGGTTTCGCCATTGGCTAACCGAACTCGAAAAATATCGGCCGTTTGCAACACGGCGATATCTTCAACATCGATCTCCACATCGCCCAATTCCTCACTATCGAACTCAAGCGTCAGCTCGTAAGAATTGTGTTCATCTTTGACCGTTCCGGTTAAGCTTCCGAGCAATACCTCACCAGAGACTAACTGAACCCACCCTTGTCCTTTTTCGACGGTAATCGTTGGTTTAAGCTGCGTAGTGGGGTTAAGATCAACTGCGGATTTGATAGCATCTGACGATTCAACCGGCGCATTACCCACTCCACTGTTTACCACCGATTTTTCGTTCTCGATCGTTTGCTCCTCAGTAAAAACCTGATCTTCTGCCACAACGGGCAAACTCAGTGGGAGCATCATCAAAAATGCTAGGGCAGTGGGTTTAATAATATTGGTCATCATTCCTGGAAATTTAACGATCTCGCATACCTATTGACGATTATATTGGTCTCTGCAGTACTCAATAAACTGAACACTCACACAGCACATGGAACAGGCTAATAATCGCACAGCAAGCGAGAAGACCGACAGGTGAGTGTAAAAAGTGTGAACATACTTACGCTATATTGAAGAAACCACACATTAAGTCAGTTTTCTTTTTCACGACTCTTTAGCCTAAAGACACGTCAACCTTTTACTGTTTTTTGCTATGGAGAGCTTAATGAAAAGAAATCATGCTATCGATTCAATCAGAGGCTTATTGCTGATTTGCATGACACTCAATCATTTTATTTGGATGACTGGTGGACGCTCAGTGATACAGATATTGACGCTGCAACCCCTTGGTCAAGTGGGTGCAGCAGAAGGGTTCATTTTCATATCTGGGTTGATAGTTGGACTTATCTATTGTTGCCCTTCAGCTACGCAGATAACCCGTAAAATATTCACACGAGTTAAACAGCTTTACTATTACCACATCGGTGCCCTTGCACTCATTGTATGTATTAGCTTGATTGTTTCTTATGGGTGGGCTGGTTATCCCTCTTTTTTTCAATCCATGTTTCCATTCTTATTTAGGCAACCAGAGCTAGCCTCAGCGCTGACCCTGGCTCTCACCCACAAACCGGCCTATTTTGACATACTACCCATGTACATCGCATTTATGCTATTCACTCCTTTGGTTATCCATTCATTAAATAAAGGAAAAATCATCGGAGTTATCACCGTTAGTCTGGTTATTTGGTTGAGTAGCTCATGGGTGAATTTGTCGCTAGGGTTGGCCGAACTGGCTCCCATCACACCAATTAATACCGGCTATTTTAGCTGGCTCGCGTGGCAACTCCCCTTCATGATGGGCGTGTGTCTTGGTTATAGCCACCACCATTTTTCAATTGCCTGGTTTCAATATAAGCGCGTTGTTATCGTAGCGTTCATCATCGCTTTTGCCATTTTTCTTACCCATCACAACGTCTTTTATCCATTTTTAGGGATTCATCAAGGTACGCTTTACCAGTATGCCGACAAGCCGACTCTTGGTTGGCTAAGAGTGCTCAACATGTCGCTGTTGATTTACCTGTTTAGCTACTTGATCCACCGCTGGCCTAATGGCGTTGTTATCCGCCCTCTTGCATTACTGGGGCGTCACTCACTGCAAGTCTTTACCTGGCACTATGTTGTAATTTTTACTCTGACGCCTTTTTCCACTCAATTCGTTAAGAGCGATGGGCTCTATCATTCAATGCTTATTGTAGTGGCCCTATTGCTCTTTTTACCCCCTCTCATGAGAGAAAAACACCTATTGATCCGCCGATTAACTTTTACAGGAATATATAAATGAAACTTTGGCTATTACCCATGACAACACTTTGCATCGGACTCGTTGGTTGCGATCAAGCATCAAAACCATCTGCTGAAACCACACACGCGCTTAACAGTACCGAAAAGCACACTTTGACGGTTAACGTCTCTAATTTAACCGCAGAAGGAGGAGTTCTCAGCGTCGGTTTATACGGGCAAGACGAACAAATGCTGGAAGAAAAGAAGGTATCAGCCAATGAAAGCCTCAACAAGGTCGTCTTTACCGACCTAGAAGGCGGTTACTACTCTGTGCAAACCTATCAAGATATTGACAGCAATCAGCAACTGGACATGAACGGCTATATGCCACTAGAGCCGCTTGGTTTTTCTAACAACCCAACTCTTCAAGGTCCACCGACTTTTGCTATGGTTGGCTTTGAAGTCTCAGGCAATACCACACAGGACATTGTGCTGGTTGATTACCGTTAACAGCCTTAGCGTTTTTTAGCGGGGATCAGAAGCTCCATCGTCCACTTTTGATCCTCGCTAAATGGACCACCGCCATTCACTTGAGCATTGACACTGCCTAATCCGTGATCGTCGAGTGGCTTTAATGACGTTATCCACTCATACCCACGCACTAAGTAAAAAGGGGATTCAACCAAATAATGGCAATACAGTGACTCTAGGGCATCCCCTATGTCTTTGACTGTTCCCTCCAATTTACACTGCAAATAGCTTGCTTGTGATACTTCGCTGCCCGTTTTAGAAAACTCAAAATAGGCACAGTCGTAATCATGTTGTGGCGAAAACACACCTTGCTCATCATGCTGACCAATTAAAATTGCCCCCTTCCCCTGGTTAATCGCCTCAATATTCCCGATAAAGTGGGCAACAATGTCCGCTAATCGATACGCTTTAAGAACACAGTGGGAGCCAACTGTATAACGCGTTAGATGCCCAAAATGCGCCGACAGCATAACCAGTTTTTTCGAGAGATGTGTGACACTTGAGGGTAATGCGCTCTCTTGTTGTGCAAGCAACTCTATGGAACAGATTAATGAACCATCAGGCCGTTGTTGCCACACAATGGGCAATGCTTTAACGAAAAGCTGGTGGGCAGGCATAAATACGAGTTCAAGATATTTAAAGAAAGGCGCAATGTAGTCAATATTTCGCACTTGAAAATTCCATACACTTCTTGCGGGAAGTATCACCTTGGTTAGTACATGTTCACTTTCTTCATTAGGTCCATCACACGCGGCCAGCATCTGAAACAATCCGGATAAATAAGAACAATTATTTCGGTATTCCAGCGTGAAATATTGTCGATTTTGATGGTTCCATCTCTTGGTCGCCGAGTCAAATTCAGACCACAAACGGCCAAGTGGCCGCTTAAATTCTTCCCCACTGTTAGATATCGATGGAAAAACTTCGGGTACCCCATGAACCTCGATCCTTTTAAAGTGTGATCGATAGGGAGGGTTAACCGCTATCTCTTCGACAAACTCCAAATAGTGCGTCGAAATGGGTGTTATCACGAGGAAATCTGCAAAATGAGGCGCACTCTTCAGATGCTTAGGAGAGACATGAAACTGTTTTTTGAAGGCTCGGTAAAAAGCTTCATGACTGTCGAAGCCAAAATCAAGAGCGATATCAAGAAGTCGTTTATCGGTATCAGCAATTTCCTTCACGGCCAGAGACAATAGCCGAGCGCGATAGTAATGCCCTACCGACATTCCAGTATAGCGTTTAAATTCATGCTGCAAGTGCCAACGACTTACATTCAATGTTTGAGAAAGCATCGCTACATCCAGCTTTTTAGGAAGAAGGCACTCGATGGTGTCAACAATACGCATAATAAAGGTAAATGATCTCATGCGCTTAGAGTGCCTGACCGTGACCACAACGACAAAAATGTGCTGTGATTTTTCGACCCTATTCAAAAGAATCGATACGAACGAGACCTTTGTTGAGAGCCGTTGATATTAAGTCGGGAAAAACCGTCCATTACCCAATATTTCTCACGGTTATCGCTTGTTTAATCCGTTAATCTTATGAGTCATCCATATCTATTTATTGCAGCAATCGTATCAAGCAAAGGAATTTGACAATGATAGTAACAACAACCCAATCTGTTGAAGGCAAAAGAATCGTCGCTTACAAAGGTGTCATTGCGGGCGAAGCCATTTTAGGGGCAAACTTGTTTAAGGATATGTTTGCAGGGATACGCGATATGGTGGGAGGCCGCTCAGGTACCTATGAAAGAGAGTTGGAAAAAGCTCGCTTGATCGCATTTGAAGAGCTTGAAATGAAAGCAAAGGAACTGGGTGCCAATGCGGTGGTGGGTGTCGATATTGACTACGAAGTACTGGGGCAAGGAAACGGAATGCTGATGGTGTCGGCAAGCGGCACCGCGGTCGTCGTTAGCTAAACGATGAATTCGCTTATTAATACAAGCAATTGAAACCACACAGGGACGATAATAATGGAATATCCGATATCTGGAAGCTGCCAATGTGGCCAATTAACCTACCAAATAAAGCAAGCACCTACGATGGTACTCGCTTGCCACTGTACTGAATGCCAAAAGCTATCAACAGGGCCATTCAGTGTCACCGCTATCTTCCCTCGTGAAGCCATTGAATTTAGTGGGACGCTAAAAGAATGGACTCGCCTATCGGATAGCGGCAATACAAATGGTGCCAAGTTTTGTCCTGAATGTGGTAACCGTGTTTATCATTTTAATCCAGATGACCTTTCCACCCTGAAGCTTAAACTGAAACCCACCCAGTTAACTGATGACACTCTATTCGAGCCAACGGTGCACATCTGGGTAGGAGAAAAGCAAACATGGTATCCGATCCCAGAAGGGGTCAAAGCGCATGAAAAGCAGGCACAATAAAGCGGCTAAAAATACGTGCAATACGATAAAAAAGAGGGACACATGGACTTAGCCTCAAGTTTCAAAATGTTGGCAACGTACAATCAACGAATGAATGAACAGCTTATCGCCGTCTGCCAGCAACTTACCGCTGAGCAGCTACAAAAAGAAACGCATTCGTTCTTTCCTACAGTAATGGATTACTGGAATCATATTTTATTCGGCGATCTCATCATGTTGCAACGCCTGGTAGCCAACAACATCGTCGTTCTTGATACCGCTACGGCCGAGCGATTACCAATTGCTAAAGGTATTCATGATACCTTTGTTGACGATCTCTTATCCTTAAAGACGCTTCGCCACACCTTAGATCACGCTTATATTTCAATGACTCGTGATTTTGATACCAATACCTTTGATAAAAAAATCCATTACATCACGACAGAGGGTCAAGCCATTGAAAAAAACGTTGGGGAGTTTTGTCAGCATATTTTCAATCATCAAACTCACCATCGCGGTCAGCTTACCTGCTTATTGAGTCAGTTTGGACTAGACTTCGGATGCACCGATCTACCGATGATTGTTCCTGAAGGCTCGTATATTCAGTAATAACTGAAGTTTTTTACCCAACACCCGGTCTAATAAGTCACTGGGGAGTCATCCATACCGTTAAATGCAATCCAATTGAATTTAATCGCCGAAAAGGATACGTATGAAGCTTATCTACACTTGTGAAAACCAATTTCTGATCACAAACGCCAAAAACATCATCGATGCATTAGGTATCGAAACTTTTATTAAAAATGAATTTTCAACCGGTGCTGTGGGAGAAATATCCGCCTTCGACTGCTGGCCTGAACTGTGGGTTGTTGACGATACCGACTTCGAAACTGCGGTTCTTGCGATCGAATCCATGATCAAGCCGAAGAACACCTCAACTTGGGTTTGCCTGCACTGCAAAGAAGTGAATGAGCCAGCGTTTGAACTGTGCTGGAAATGCCAACACGACGCTTAATTCATAGTCGACAAAGTCTTAGTGATAAAAACCTTAACGATAAAACAATCCGTTACTAATAAAAATGGTGATAAAAGCCATTTACAGTGTAAACCCGGCCTTATTTAAGAGAGAAGGTAATGACCGCAATAAAAAAAGCAACGTTATATTATGTCTACGACCCTATGTGTTCGTGGTGTTGGGGGTACAGACCCACTTGGGAAAAAGTAAAGCAAGGAGTCAATGGCCATGTTGATATTACCTATGTCCTGGGGGGATTAGCCCCTGACAGTGACGTCGCAATGCCTATTGATATGCAAAAGCAAATTGCCTCCTATTGGAAAAAAATAGAAGAGTATTTAGGGACCGAATTCAACTACGATTTTTGGACCAAGAATACCCCAAGACGTTCTACCTACCCTGCTTGTCGAGCACTACTGGCGGCGAGAGCTCAAGGTGCAGAAGAAACCATGTTGGCAGCGATTCAAAAAGCGTACTACCTTGATGCGCAGAACCCCAGTGATAACGAGACGTTAATTCAACTTGCTGGCGAACTGAACCTTGATCTGGACGCTTTTAAAAAGAGGCTGGTGTCGCAAGAGACACAAAATACCCTTTTGAGAGAAATTCAATTTGCTCGATCAATAGGTGGTAACAGTTTTCCATCGTTGTTTATTGAAAAAAAAGGTTCAGTAACGGAATTAAAAATTGATTACCAAGACGAAGCAGCAACGGTCAAGGCTATATTATCGGATTAAGGTCAAGCTCCATAAGCCAATTGAACTCAATGGCTTATGAAGCAAACAAAGTCTTACGAACTCGCTTCCGATTTAATAGAACGTATCAGTACCGAGGTATCCATTCTATTGTCGCCAGCCTTACTAAGCGCCTCATAGCGTTCATTGGTTTTGTCTGTCAATGGTAAAGAGATCCCCTGACGTTCCGCTTCATCTAAGCAAAACCCTAAATCTTTGATCATCCAATCAATCGCGAAACCAAAATCAAATTTATCTTGAGACATGGTAACTGCGCGGTTTTCCATCTGCCACGATCCAGCAGCACCATTTTTTAGGCAATCAACCAATGTCGGAATATCTAAACCGGACTTTTCCGCCAACATTAAGCCTTCTGATAACCCGGTTAACACGCCAGCGATGCAGATCTGATTCACCATTTTAGCCCGTTGACCCTGCCCAACTCTGCCCATTAGCACAGAAGACTTTCCGTACGCACCAAAGACAGGTTGAAGTTCATCAAAGAGATCTTGATCACCACCACACATGATCGTGAGTACACCGTTTTCAGCGCCGGCTTGGCCACCCGAAACAGGCGCGTCCATAAACCGAAGCCCAGCTTTCGTTGCCGCATTTTCCAGCTCTTCAGAAAGCAGCGCGGATGTAGTGGTGTGGTCGACAAGTATTGCGTTCGGCTTCATCGCTGCAAAGGCGCCCATTTCGCTGGTGGTCATAGAACGAACGTCGTCATCGTTACCGACACACAGTAAAACTACATCAGCCTCAGCGACACATTCAGCGACCGTTTCAGCCGTATTTCCAGAGTACTTTTCCTTCCAAGATAAAGACTTAGAGTAGGTACGGTTAAATACGGTGACATCAAACCCTGCCTTTTTTAAATGCCCTGCCATAGGGAAACCCATCACTCCCAGTCCGATAAAACTTATTTTCATTGCTTTTTCTCCCTGATTTAACTGGTGTGTTTTACTGCATTAACGTGACTCCTGACATCAGGGCATCGAACAATAATGTCAGCGCTTTCAATGTAATTTGTCTTTCTTTGTACACTAAATAAGCCTGTCGGTCACTACGATGATCATCATGTTGTACTTGAACTAAATTCATCTCGTTAGGAGTAAAGGTTTGGAACAATGATCAAGGGGGACAGGTTCTATGATCATAAAAAAACCGAGCACTAGAGGCTCGGTTTATCTGTCATAATCCGCTAAAGATTACAATTCTGCATTATGGTAAACCTGTTGAACATCATCACAGTCATCAAGCATGTCCATAAACTTCTGGAATTTCTCAGCGTCTTCACCCGTTACTGGCGTGTGTGTTTGAGGAACAAAAGTGATTTCCTCAACATCTAACGTAAGCTCTGGAAAAGCACTATTTAGAGCCGTCTTCGTTTTGAAGAACTCGGTGTGCGGTGCAAATACCGTGACTACGCCCTCTTCCACTTCAACATCGGTCACATCTACATCTTCCATCATTAGCGTTTCTAAAATGATTTCGTCATCATCGCCTTTGAATTGGAATACCGCTTGGTGATCAAACATGTGAGAAACCGTGCCTTCAACACCAATTTTCGCCCCTGTTTTCACAAAGCACTGGCGTACATCTTGGAAAGTACGATTACCGTTATCTGTTAAGCAGTCAACAATTACACTGGTACCACCAGGGCCGAAACCTTCATAGCGAGCCGGTGTATAATCTTCACCACCGCCACCATTTGCTTTATCAATCGCTTTATCGATAACGTGAGCTGGAACTTGGTCTTTTTTAGCTTTAGCAATCAAATGCTTAAGAGGTAGATTCATGTCTGGATCAGAACTGCCGTTCTTCGCACACATGTAAATCTCTTTACCGTATTTAGAATAAACTTTAATTTTTGCGCCTGCGGTTTTTGCCATTGAGGCTTTGCGCACTTCAAAACTTCTTCCCATCGGGATATTCTCTCTAATTCAATTTAACGCGAAGGATTTTAGCAAAAAGCTGAATCATTTCAATTTTTAGCTCAACAAAGACAAGGGATGTGTTCGACTACATCACACCCATGACTCGCTTGTACTTTGAAATAGACTGTTCAAACCATTCTCTTTGTTGCTCATCGGTGATGTTATTTTTTTGTTCAATAATTTCACTCGGAATCGCTTTTGCCTCTCGAAGTTTCCAAACTAAGAACGATGCTTGTTTATCAAGTTCAATCTTATTTTTTTCATCCGTCGGCAGTTGTGAGAGATTAATTGTCATAGCGGCTTGTCATAGTCAGTACATGGGCGGGAAATATATCACACAGGAGTTGATCTTTGGGGCATTTATGACGATTGAGATCAACTTATCATTGAAAATAATAAGGGTGGCTTGAGCGCCACCCTTGCTGTGTGTTGCAAATATTGTTAGTGCAGAATGCCTAACTCTCTTGCCTCTTCAATGGTTAAACCACTTTCGCGAATTTCTCGTAACGCTTCAATGCGACGACGAGCATCCGCTGATTTAACTTTGATAACTGGCTCTTGTGAATGCATCTCTTGTTCCTCGAGATCCCACTTATTTGCAATGTTAGTCATATCATCATGGTCAATAGAATTTATGGACATATTTCCTCCGAAAAAAACCATGTTTGGACAGGTAATCAGTAGCAAACCACCTTCCGCTTGTTAAGACTTTTCGATTCAGAATGTGATAAGCATAATGAATCTGATACCTAGTTAATAAATTACTCAATTAACGTTTGCACCCTTATAATTGTAGTCGTACTTTTAAGAGATTCCGCTCCAAACTTTCTGTTTGATCTAGATCTCAGTTTTATTTCTCTCTCGCTCCGCCCTTTTCTCTTTAAAGCGCATCAACTCTCTTCATGTTCCGATGCCCCAGAAAGTTATTTTTCGAGCCACTTCACTGTTTTATCTTTGTTAAGTGTTCCATTTAAAACAAATGCTAATGATAATGGTTATCATTTCTTTTATTTTGGACTGTTTATGGATAACCGACCGTTAAATGACGCCTTTCATCCCGACCCTATTATTCGCGTCCGCCACCTGTGCGTGGACTACATTACCGATAACGGAGATTTCGAAGCCGTTAAATCCGTGAGTTTTGATATTGGTAAAGGGGAGATCTTTGGACTGGCTGGAGAATCAGGCTGCGGAAAAAGCACCATTGCCTTTGCGTTAAATCGCCTGCACAAACCGCCAGCTTTTATCTCAGGTGGTTCAGTCCACTTTGATGAACATGACCTACTCAAGCTCTCTGACAATGAAATCCGTGCACTTCGCTGGAGTGAGATAGCAATGGTGTTTCAAAGTGCCATGAACTCCTTAAACCCAGTCCTAAGTATCAAAGAACAGTTTTGTGATGTCCTACGCCACCACAAAGGAATGAGCGATGCACAAGCTCAAGACAGAGCTGAAAAACTGCTTGATCTGGTCAACATCCCTCGTGAACGTCTTAGTGAGTACCCACACCAGTTTAGTGGTGGAATGCGTCAGCGACTTGTCATCGCGATTGCACTTTCTCTTAACCCTAAACTCATCATCATGGATGAACCGACAACCGCCTTAGATGTGGTCGTTCAACGAGAAATTTTGCAGCAAATTTATCAATTGCGCGAAGAGTTCGGTTTTTCGATTTTATTCATCACTCACGACTTAGCGCTCATGAGTCAATTGTGCCATCGGATCGCAATTATGCGTCATGGCGAAATTGTTGAAGTCAACACGTCCGAACGAATTCGAAATGCGCCTCAACATCCCTACACTAAGAAGTTGTGGGCTTCCTTCCCCAACATTCATGAAACCTCAACACATCACCACCAGGGCGATTCTGTGCCGCGTAATGCGCAAGAACAACAGCATTTGTCTTCTGTGAAACAGAATCAGCAGCAAGGAGCATCACTATGAACACCCCAATTCTTCAAGTAAACAATGTGGTTAAGGATTTCACTGTGGGGGGCGGCCTCTCTAAACAAGACACTTTCCGAGCGCTTCAAGGGATTAGCTTTAATATTCATGCTGGTCGGACATTAGCCCTAGTCGGAGAGTCTGGTTGCGGTAAAAGCACCTGTGCGCGCTTAATGACAAAGGTATACCCAGCGACAAAGGGAGAAATTCTGTTCAACGGACGTAACATCAGTGAGCTCAAGTCTCGCAAAGAGATCCTGGAGTACCGTGGTAAAGTTCAAATGGTGTTTCAAGACCCATTTGGCTCGCTAAACCCGACCCATACGATTGAACATCACCTCACTCGTCCGCTTAAAATTCATAAACAAATCACTCATACCAGTGGACTGCCAAATCGTCTTCAAGAGCTGTTGGCTATGGTCGAGCTAGATCCGGATACACTTAAAAAATATCCACACGAGTTAAGTGGCGGTCAACGACAGCGAGTTAATTTGGCTCGAGCACTAGCAGTAGGTGCTCAAGTTATTTTGGCCGACGAACCGACCTCTATGCTTGATGTTTCCATCCGTTTAGGGGTTCTCAATTTAATGCAACGAATGAAGAAAGAGCTCGGAATAGGGTTTCTTTACATCACACATGATCTCGCGACTGCGCACTATATCGCTGAAGAAACAGCGGTGATGTACAAAGGGCAGATCGTTGAGTGGGGTGACACGCAATCCATCTTATCTAATCCCCAACACCCCTACACCAAACTGCTGATCTCCGCCGTTCCCGATCCTGATATGCCATTTGGTAAATTGGTTAAAAATGAACCAAACTATTCAGTGAATGCTGATCAAATTCGACAGCGATGCAGCCTTGTTCAAACTGAAACACAACAAGTTGGTAGTAATCACTTTGTAAAACAATGGGATAGCGCAGCATGAATAAACTAGATAGTTGGATAACACAAATCGAATCTTGGTATCAACTGCGAAAGCATGATCAAGTGGCGTTACTTGAACCATTGATCCTCAAAACGCCAGATCAATTATGGGGACCAACTATCACCAATGCACAAAGCAAAGCGATTGCATGCTGGCTGGACGCTTGCTTACGGGTATTTGAACACAATCGCTATACTGCATCGGAAAAAGCGTTTCAGTACCTTCAGCTGGCATACAGTAAGCTTCAGCAGGTAGCATGCGATCCGCTTTCCGATCGGGATCTTAAAGATTGGTCAATGAAGCGGGTGCAACATCTTGTTGTTTTACTGTTGGAGTTCTGTAATCAGCAGACGCAAGAAAACTGGCGGCATCAATCTTACCAACTGATTGAAGCCCATGTTCACTTTATGGCTGCCAATGATCACGAGAACATTGGTAGGAACGATGATCAAGGTTATCACGCATCGCGATCGTTTCATTAGTGGATCGTTTCATTAATCAATGCCCAGTTTAATAACTCTGCTTGTTAGCAGTGAACATTCTCGCGTTCTCCGAAAGCATGATCATAGATCTCCTTGATCATGCTTTCATAGATTATGTTAATGCTTGAATTTTAGGCAAAAAAAAGCGAGTTCTTATGAACTCGCCAACAATTCAGAATGTAACAAATATGAGCCAATCTATTTAGAAGGGACAAAAGGTTGTCTATTCGAGATAAATACTAGCTCTATCTATGAGTAACAATGTCAAATGTGTGTCAGAGCAATGTCTTAAAACGGTCTAAAAATCACTCACACAGCGTGTTGGGTCTCTATTTCCTAAACACTACGATAATTGAATGAAAAGTATCTGAGCTGTAGGTACGGCTAATGTTAGACCGCAACTTCGTCAAGTGCTCTAAACACGGTTTCATCCAAATGACCGTCAAATACTTGTTTGCATACTTTTCGTCTTACCGCTAATCCAGAAATTAAACGCTCAATGGAAAGATGCTTGTTTTCACTTTGTTGATTGTATAGCTCGACAAGCTTACTCAATGTTTCATACGGAAGCGGCACTTCTCCGACTCGAAGCCAGTCAAGCTTATCCAGAAGCTCTGTACACTCTTCTTTAATAGAAGAGTGTGAATGCCCTGTCATAGCTGCTAAAGCCGTTATACCGCGTTCTAGGGCTTCTTCAGAGGTATATTTGGATAGCGTGATGGTAATTTCATCCGCATTAATTTCTACAAGGTGTTTTCTCAACTTAACCCGGCGACCTAAACGCCCCCGAGGTGAAGGGGCTTTTCTCTGAATAGGCTCAAATTCACCATCAATGATCTCTGATAGCTCAGCAAGTTTCTGCTTGGACACCATTTCATGTCTTAACGGATTGGGTAGCGTAGGCGCCATATTGCGCTTACCAGCGTTCGTTGTGCGAGCACGAGAATAGCGTAACACTTCCTCTGCATCGCACTTAATATCGACTTGATAATCCGTGACTTTGTCTTTCTCGATCATGGTCGTGATCGTTAAATGATACCCCCAAAGGTTAACAACAAATAATTGATCATCGCCCTTCCCTTCTGAGAGTTTCTTTAATTCACGGATCAAATCCATCGAGAATCTTCGCCATTCAATATTACGTGCGAGCTTTTGGTTAAGCTCGGTCAGCAGCATGACATCGGTGTGGCGGCGCGACATACGAGTCCGAAAATAAGAGTACAATTGGAAGACCAAAGTATGCTGTTTCAAGATTTCTGGCGGGAATAAGAAAAAATAATCTCGGGTCATTAACTCTTCATAAAAAGAGGGCTCCCACACTAAAATATACAGATTAGGCTTAATTCTAATTTCGCCGTCAGCGTTCTCTGTTGGTGCTTCTTCTGAGGCCGTGATGGTACGCGCTAGAAATCGAAAACGGTCACTCTTAAAGCCTTCTGGCATATTTTCACTGAGCCAACGGCCAGTCAACTCATGCAATTGAAAGTCTGTAAACTCAATGCGATCAATACTATCTCTGATAGAGTCTCGTGCTGGACCACTGTCTTTTTTACCACGCAAAGACAAAATATCGGTGATGTATAACGGTGTTTTATTTGGGGCCGCTTGTGCTTCGAGTTGATAATCTTCTCTATGATGATCATGATATTGAACCGTCAAGGTGAACAGCGCGAATAAGGTCATTAAATCATCTACGGTCATGATATTTTTAGATGATCGAGTTTCAATGACTGCACGAGTACCTGAAATTGACACCATAGATTTTTGGTAATTTTTACGAGTTCTTGGCGGCGCTAGAGCTTGATCAATGATACCTGCCCAGTTGGTTGGCGATACTATGAATTGATCAGCCTCATCCTTCATTGTGGGTGGGATGTTCAATCCATGTTCATTTAGCAATCGCTTATTAACTTGTGTTTGAGCTAGCGCTTTAGAACGTTTTTGCTTTTCATTTTGCTTAACAGATTCAGTGACTAAGCTCGTTGAACCTAATACTGATATCAAGAGATTAGGGTTAACAAATTGATGCAGCATGGTTTTACCTGCCAATCCTTCTTCAAAACGAACAGGTAGTTGTTTGAAAAGGCCAATCGTTACAGCAGCGCGTAATCTTTGTTGAATTGCCGCTCGCGTTATTTGGCCGTCGGTGGCATCGATTAATTCAGTCGTAGAAACGTAGCCATCCTTGCTGCGAAAGCCTTGCAGTGAAATGAGATTCAAAAGTTCTACAATACTTTTGGTGACTCCTTTGAAGTGCTGATACTGCTCTACCCAGCCCACAGCAGCTTCTGATACTTCAAAAAGGTGTCCTCCCTTGTGACTTCGGGGAGATTTAATTAGTCGTTTTTCTTCTGAACTCATAATTGGATCCGGATCACGTTGGCCGTAATATCGCTGTAGTTCCAAGAGAATAAAGAAAAAAAGATCATAAAGAAAGAAAAATTTATTGCTTTTAAATAACTGATCTATTTGATTAAGATGATCTATATTGATTATATGATCTAATGATCAGAGTGTGTTTTTACTTGTAAGTAGCTGTATATAAAGGAAATAAAAAAAACACGCATGAAAGCATGATCATAGTGACAACGAAACAATGATCATCTGATCTATGAAAGCATGATCAATCATGGCCCTAAGCATGATCAATGAAATCGAGGATAGATGATCATTGTAATAACGAAAACATGATCATCATCTCTTAACACCTTATCCACAACCCTTCATGAAATTGAGCCATCCATTCACTCGTCTCTTTTTATTCCAACGGGTAGAGACGGTTTTCATTCCAGAAGCATGATCAAGAATGCGCATTATTTAAGAGCTTACGACACTTTATTGTTTGATTATTGACCAACAGTAAGTGCAACAGCAAATGGAGTATATATTAACCATCATCTATTCCACTGTTAGTCAATTCGAAAGCATGATCAAGAATTAAGTGGATTTTGAAATGTATGTGTAGATAACCTCTTCATTTCACTTAGTCTACGGTGATTATTGCCGTTAACCATTATTACATCTACATTCTTCCGTAATTTGAGAGATAATTTACATGCTTCCGATGACGTATATTACTTGATCATCGTTCCGACTAATGATCTTAAATCAAGATCCGAATGAGGTGCTGAATTTGAAGGGATTTCACCTTGATCATCTTTCCATAAAAGCCGTTTTTCTTCGGAAGAATGATCATGATTTAGCTCTTGATCATTCTTCCGCTATTCATTCAATACGTGGTCCAGTACGGCATGACTGATTTTTGTTCTTTTTCCTATGGTTTGACTACTTAATCGAATGCTGAGTGAAAATTTGGTCTATTGGTAATTCAAATGACACTGACCGTAATTTATTCGACCTTTATAATCGTTCCGCACAGAATCTGTTCTCCGTCACCTTTTAATCAATAAAAACGCCTTTTACATTGTAAATTAGTGACGTGGTAACACTTTTGTTCTTTACTCTTTTCTGGGGTTAGTGCCATAGAAAGTAATGCACTATATTTCTATGAAATAGATATTTATCATCAATTACATCAATAATACTCTTATTAATGGAACACTAATCTTTTATTGAATGTTCACCTTTTTATTGAGTGTATCTTAAATTGCTGTACAATCGGGTGTTAGATAAATAACAACGGAATTTGGCAATGAAAAGAGAACAAACAATAAAGAATCTCTACCAGCTCGCTGAACAGACCCAACAAGTCCAAGCTGACCGTATTGAGATAGTGTTAGAAGAAAGAAGTGATGAGCATTTCCCTCCAATGTCTAAAGCATTGATGGAAACTCGTTCTGGGCTCACTCGAAGAAAACTCGATGATGCCATTAGTAAACTTGAGGCCGCTGGGCACCAATTTACCAAAAACAACGCAAATCACTACTCTATTTCGTTGCAAGAAGCACACATGCTAATGGATGCTGCGGGTGTCGCCAAATTTCATCAACGCAAGAAAAATGGCGATAATAAGCCTTGGATTATTAACGTTCAAAACCAGAAGGGTGGAACGGGTAAGTCAATGACGGCGGTTCATCTTGCTGCCTGTTTAGCTCTTAATTTAGATAAACGTTACCGTATTTGCTTAATAGATTTGGATCCTCAAGGTTCACTGCGTTTGTTCTTGAACCCTCAAATCAGTATCTCAGAGCATGAAAATATCTATTCTGCGGTCGATATTATGCTAGATAACGTACCTGACGGTGTCGAGGTAAATAAAGAGTTTTTGCATAAAAATGTCATGATGCCAACGCAGTATCCGAACTTAAAAACAGTATCAGCGTTCCCAGAAGATGCGATGTTCAATGCCGAAGCCTGGCAGCATCTTTCTAAGAATCAATCACTTGATATTGTAAAACTGCTGAAAGAAAAACTGATTGATAAGATAGCTGATGATTTTGATGTCATTATGATTGATACCGGCCCGCACGTTGATCCTTTAGTTTGGAATGCAATGTATGCCTCGAATGCACTGCTCATCCCATGTGCGGCCAAACGGTTAGATTGGGCGTCTACGGTTAATTTCTTCCAACATTTGCCGACCGTATATGAAATGTTTCCTGATGACTGGAAGGGGCTCGAATTTGTGCGTTTAATGCCAACCATGTTTGAAGATGATAATAAGAAGCAAGTGTCGGTATTGACTGAAATGAATTATTTGCTAGGTGACCAAGTGACCATGGCGACCATACCTAGAAGCCGAGCATTTGAAACGTGTGCTGACACATACAGTACGGTTTTCGATCTTACTGCTGGGGACTTTGAAGGTGGTAAGAAAACATTAGCAACCGCCCAAGATGCAGTCCAAAAAGGGGCGCTAGAGCTAGAACGTGTCCTTCACAGCAATTGGTCTTCACTAAATCAGGGGTAATGAAAAATGGCAATAAAAACGTCTGACTTAAACGCAAAACTCTTTGGTAAAGCGAATAAACGCAGAGCAACCACACCGTTAGAAGCGCAAACGGCGGCCAAAGAGCAAGCTCAAATTATTGAACTTGCGGTTGCGGGTGAACAATTGGTCTCTTTTGAGCTCGTCCGAATTCCAGCCAATGAGCTAGAACAACGCACGACTGTATTTGCCGAGAATGCTCGTGAGCAGTCTTTTCTTAACGAACATGCATTATCAGATGTATTGACAACGTTAAAAGAGAGAGGTCAACAGTACCCTGCGGTCGGTCGAAAAGGCAAAGATGGTAAGATCGAAGTTTTAGACGGTAGCCGCCGTCGTATGTCGTGTATTTTGGCAAACAAAGAGTTTTTGATCTATGTTGCTGAAGACATTAATGCAGAGCATGCGAAGTTTCTATCTGATGTCGCCAATGCTCATAAGCCCTTGTCATTATATGAAAAAGGCAAAGAAATGCTGGCCAAACTGGATAGTGGTGAAGCAGAAGATCAAAAAGCCCTTGCACGTATGTTTCAGTGCAGTGAAGCCTTGGTCAGTGGTGCATTAAAAGCCGCTTCGCTACCTCTAGCGCTTTTGCAAGCGTACCCAAATGTCAGTGACCTAGGCCGCCCAACGATCGTAAAACTTCATAAGCAATACCATGAATTGTCTGAAGAACATCGCTCAACACTATTAGATAAGTGTCAGTCGAGTGATGGATATGTGTGGCAGCGTAGCCAAGTTCAAGGCGTGGCTCGGTTAACGAAAGAAGTGTCGGAAACGATAGAAAATTGGATTGATGAATTGTCCCCGCCAAAGAAAAGTGGGAACAGTAAAATTGATCTCATCAAAGGTCGCGCGACTTATAGTCGAAAAGGCGCGAACCTAGCATTGAACCTAAAAAAGGTCGATGATGAGACAATGAGGGACATTTTATCGTTCATTGAAACAAAGCTGGGTTAACTCGGCTCATTCTACAAGGCCGCGATTTCGCGGCTTTTTTTATGGTGTATGATAAGATTATCCCACCTAAATCAGCCTGAACGCATACTTATGTCTACACCCATCTCGTTTCTCTCCAAGCTATCTTCTATTGCGATTCAAAATCATATTCGTTTTGGTGTTGTACTGCGTGGACAAAAACATTGGCAAGAGCAGACTGTTCAGCAGTTTATGGATGTCATTTACCCGCGAACTATCTACCAGTTAGGGGGTGAACCTTTTTCATCTAGCGATACACTTTCATCCAGTCGTCATGTGCCATTTAAGCAAGGCAAGCGCCTCCTTGGTCAAGAATGCCAACTTTTAATTTGTGACTTTTCACAAGGTTTTGACGCGAACAGTTTCAGTGCTGCTATTGGAACCTTGGTTGGCGGCGGTATTCTAGTTATCATTCCCAGCGATAGAAATAACGAGTGTTTAGCCCAATTAAGCTTTGATGCTCAATGGCTAGAAAAAGGGCTGTATCAGTTACTGAATATTGAGCAAAACAGCACACTACCAAGGCTCCCTGATGTTGCAGACATTCCGATAAATTCAGTCTATCACGAGCAAGAATACGCGATAAAAAAAATAGTCAGAGTGGTAGAAGGCCACCGAAAACGTCCATTGATGTTAACAGCCGACAGAGGAAGAGGAAAAACCGCGGCGCTCGGGCTCGCCTCTGCTCAGTTAATGATGTCGAAGTCGTTAGATATCATTGTTACTGCCCCGACGTTAACGATGGTTTCTCCCTTGTTTCACCATGCTGCTTTATCGTTGTCATTGCCGGTTACACGAATTGGCGAACTTGATTACAGTTCGGATCGTCATTCATCATCGATTCGCTTTGTCGCTCCGGATGATCTTATTCAATCAAAACATCAATGCGATCTACTGATCGTAGATGAAGCCGCGGCTATTCCGGTACCCATGCTAAAAACCTTAGTACAGCGTTATCACCGTTTGGTATTGTCTAGCACCATTCATGGCTATGAAGGTTCAGGACGAGGGTTTAGCTTAAAGTTCATACCTTGGTTGAAAAATGAAAGGCCCGGTAGTTCGGAATTGCATTTAAAACAGCCTATTCGTTGGCAGCAGCACGACCCGTTAGAGCTTTGGCACAATACCGCCTTTTTATTGGATGCAGATTGTCTAGATATTGATGATATAGATATCGATCGTATTGGTGCCTTGGTGGCCGAACAGCCCAACCTTGAAGCGCTGTCGCTGGTAAAAGTGGAAAAAAGTCAGCTGATTGGCGATCCCGCTTTGTTACGCCGATGCTTTGGTTTATTGGTGAACGCTCATTATCAAACATCACCGAATGATCTCTTTCATCTTTTAGGAGACAACCTCACCTGTCTTTATGTGCTGATGCTAAAGGATGAGTGCCTTGGTTGTATGGTAACGGTTGAGGAAGGAGGCCTGAGCAGAGAGATGGTCGAGCTTATCCAGCAGGGAAAGCGTAGACCGCCAGGCCAACTGGTCTCTGTATCCATCGTGAATCAGTTAGGCATTGCCAAAGCGGCTTTAGATAAAAGCTTACGCATCATGAGAATTGCTGTACATCCCGCTTACCAAGGAATCAACATAGGATCTCTGATGTTGAAACAGCTTCAGCAACGGAATAAGAGTTCATTTTTGTCCACCAGTTTTGGTGCAACGTCAGAATTAATTCGGTTTTGGAGGAACAATCATTTCTCTGTAGTAAGAGTCGGAAGCCAACGAGATAAAGCCAGTGGCTGTTATTCTGTGACCATGATAAATGGTGATAATGTGGATTGGTTAGATAGGGCAGAGCAGATGTTTGCTGGTAGTTTGGAATATCGAGTGTCCGATAGTTTGACTGATATGGAATTCTCGGTTCTACGAGCGATATACCAACATGTCCCGTCTTCTCATCGTGACCTGTCACAGGAAGAGATGAATCTACTCCAGTTTTATGTTCAAGGCGGTGCAAGCTTTGACAGTATAGCGTTTATTTTACGTCGCTTAATCGCTTCTATATTGAGCCAAGAAAATGGCTTTAGTCTCAGTGTTCAACTGAGTGAATCTACCGCTTTCAAATCATCTTCTGCTTTCAAAGCATCATCGACTTGCTTAGTGACCGATCTACTTATTGCTAAAGTTCTTCAACAAAAAAGTTGGTTGGAATGTTCTGCTGTTATTTCCGCGTCAGGGCGAAAACAAAGCGAGTCACAATTGAAGCAAGATATAGAGAGTTTACTCTGTAATTTACAGTGTAAACTCTCTACCAAAAATACATACCCGTAGTATTTACACTGTAAACTGGTCAAAACATCATTTAATTTAACCTCTTTGTTCAACAAATCCTACTAATAATAAAGTATTAGTAGGATTTTTTTGTTTAAAAGCGGTGGGTTTTTAAGTGGTTAATAATTAAAGAAAAAAAGGTATTCTGCAAAGAACACCGCATTTTCATTCATTCACAATCAAGTATCGACATTTGCGTATTAGTCAATTCTTCCTACACTCAAAATTAACGTCAATAGAGAAAAAAACAGCACCAGTAAGCACTAATAAGAAATAAACATAGGAAAAGATAATGGACTGTTTATTAGGTGAATCGCTAGAGATCTCCACCGTAATGGATGCAAAAATTCAATATGCGGAATGGCTTAAACAATCATCCTTGCTGCGCGTAAATGCGTCGCAAGTTTCTAAGGTTGATACTGCTGGAGTTCAATTACTGGCTTCCCTTTTTGTAAGTGCGAAACAATTGAATGTGGCAATTGAGCTTAGTGAAAGCTCGGCTGTGTTGACCGAGGCGTTCGTTACCCTTGGTTTAACGAGCGTTTTCAATGATGAAACGGATGGTTAAAGGTGAGTAATATGACAAAGATTTTAGCAGTAGATGATTCGATATCTATTCGTCAAATGGTAAGCCATACATTGAAAGATGCAGGGTATGAAGTTGAAACAGCCAATGATGGCAGCGATGCGTTAAAAAAAGCTCAACTGACAAAATTTGATGTGGTTATCTCGGATGTCAACATGCCGATCATGGGTGGATTTGATTTGGTAAGAGCAATACGCGGTAAGCCTCAATATAAGTTCATCCCCATTCTTATGTTAACAACAGAAACCAGTATTGAAAAAAAACAGGAAGGTAAGTCCGCAGGAGCAACGGGGTGGTTAGTCAAACCGTTCAATCCTGAAACATTGCTCAAAACATTAAAACGTGTGATCTAGCGAACTATTAAAACAAAAAATAATGTCAACTCGCAGGGATTAGTTATGGCTTTAGACATGGACCAGCTTCGCAAAATGTTTTACGAGGAATGTCGTGAAAATTTAGAAGTGCTGGAAAACGAGTTACTGAATATTGAAGTATCAAGTGTTGAAAAGGAAACGATCAACACCATATTTCGAGCTGCTCACTCAATCAAGGGTGGAGCGGCTACCTTCAATCTATTTGATATTAGCGAGTTCACCCACGCTATTGAAGCCTACCTTGACCTTGTTCGCAACGATGAAAAAGAACTGACCAAAAATAGCATCGATGTTCTGCTCAAAGGCGGAGACTGCATTAAAAATATGCTAGAAGGGCATGAAAGTGATGAAGTCGTTGATGAAGCACTGAAGGCCTCGGTTAATCAATTGCTTGAACAGTTGCTTAATAATACTGATGAAGACTCACGACTGAACCAAGAGCCTAATGCTGCCCAATGCTCAGAAGAAGGTGATTCGCCCGAACAAGCTGTCCCTGAAACTGACAATAGTCAAGAGATCCCAACGTTGTGGGCGATTCAATTTACCCCCCATCGAGAAATGTTTTTTAGTGGCAATGACCCCCTGCGCATTCTTCGAGAGCTTTTGGAATTTGATCAGCAAGCAACGGTAGAAGCTTGTATTAATGAGCTTCCTGAAATAGCAGAAATAGAAGAGGAGTTGTCATATCTCTATTGGAAAATAGCGATCGACGGCTCTGTGGCGCTCGATGAAATACAAGAAGTGTTTGAATGGGTGGAAGATGAATGTGATCTCGCCATTGAGCCGATTTTTGATTCTGCGATAACTGACGATTCTTCATTGATAAAAACAGAACAAGACGACACTTCAACAGATTTACCCGTTCACTCGCCAGAACCGTTGCAAAAATCCCTTCAGACAGGGCTTGATGAGTCAACGTCAGACAGTCAATCTGCAACTTCTAAGCCTACAGAGAAAGGCAAAAGCTCAGCGGCCAGTAAAGCCACTAAATCGGATTCAAGTGTGAGTTCCATACGCGTCGATATCGACAAAGTGGATGGACTCATTAATTTGGTTGGAGAATTGGTTATTACACAATCGATGCTCAATGAGATCGGTAACGACTTCTCAATGGACAAACTAGACAAACTGAAAGAAGGCCTCGATCAACTGCTGCAAAACAGCCGAGATTTGCAAGAAAATGTCCTCAATATTCGTATGTTACCGATGAGTTTTGCCTTCAGCCGCTTTCCTAGACTGGTTCGAGATTTGTGTGGGCGACTGGAAAAGCAGGTCGATCTTCAAATCAGTGGAGAAAATACCGAACTTGATAAAACGGTGCTAGAGCGGATAGTTGACCCGTTAGTTCACTTAGTGAGAAATGGGATTGACCATGGTATCGAGGTTCCGGAAATTCGTGTCGCGAATGGCAAACCTGAAGAAGGTGTTATCTCGCTTAATGCATACCACCAAGGCGGCGCGATTGTTATAGAGATTAAAGATGACGGTGCTGGGATCGACTGTGATGCACTTTGGAAAAAAGCCATTGAAAAAGGCGTATTGGATGCGGACTCTCGCCGAGAGGAAATGACCGATAAACAAGTACTGAATCTGATTTTTGCTCCAGGATTCTCTACCGCGGATGAAGTCTCTGATATCTCAGGTCGCGGTGTAGGTATGGACGTTGTAAAGAGGAATATTGAAGAGCTTGGTGGCCACATCGAGGTGAAATCAAAACTGGGCTTTGGATGCCACTTTACCATCAATCTACCGCTGACTTTAGCCATTCTGGATGGACAGTTAGTCAAAGTAGGTAGCGAAGTTTATGTCATCCCATTGTTGACCATCATTGAATCCATTCAAATCAGTACTGACTGCATTAAACACGCGTCTGGCGGAATAGAACTGTATCGCTTAAGAGATGAAAATATCCCTATTTTGCGTTTGCAAGATGAACTTGAAATGGGAGAAAGCGGTGTGCTCAATGAGCGTATTCTCTGTTTTGTTGAAGCCGCAGGAAGCCGAGTGGGACTAGTGCTTGATGAACTGCTCGATCAGCAGCAAGTGGTTATCAAAAGCCTCGAATCCAATTACACCAAAGTACCCGGTATCTCAGGGGCAACGATTCTTGGTGATGGTTCCGTTTCTTTGATACTGGACATTCAAGGATTGATTACAAGCTATCTCACCAAGTCAGCAAATTCTGGCAACAAAGGAATAGCGGCCTAGGAGGCGATATGACGACAGAACTGCATGCTTCATCTTCAGACTTGGATTCTGGCTCTATCGGTATCCAAACCGGTCACTATGACGATAACAATGAAAGTGCTGACTTTCTTAGTTTTCGTTTGTCTACAGAGCTTTATGGCGTCGCGATTGAAGACGTAGAAGAGATTCGAGTTTGGGAGAGGCCCACAGCGATTCCAAGATCGCCAGAATTCGTTAAAGGTGTGATCAATCTAAGAGGCATGATCGTGCCTGTTATTGATTTGAGGGCTCGATTCTCTTTGGGAGATTGTCAGTACATTCCGACCACGGTGGTTCTTGTTCTAAGAAGCCGAAATGACGACGTTGATCGTTTGATGGGATTGGTTGTCGATGCGGTGAGTGACGTGGTTAGTCAAGGGGACAACGCGCTGAGCCCTGCTCTCGGTGAGTCTAAAGTCACGCCCTATTTGCAGGGTGTTCTCAATGTCGGCGATGAAATTATGTCTCTTCTTGATACCGAAGAGTTACTCAATATCGAACTGATTATAAAGGCAGAGTAGCAATGGCGAGACAAGAATTCTTAAGTTTTGTACTAGAGAACGAAGAATATGGCGTGCCTATTTTAGATGTGCGCGAAGTGAGGGGATGGAACCCGGTTCGTAAGGTCCCCAACTCTCCACCGCACCTGCATGGTGTTTTAGACATCCGCGGGGAATATGTCCCGATCGTTGATCTGCGGCTGCGGTTTAATTTAGAACCTGCGGAAATATGCGCAACAACCGTGGTTATTGTTCTTAATGATAGTAACAAGAATCCGCTAGGGGTGATTGTCGACGCTGTATCAGAAGTCTATGACCTGAAAGAGGATCAGATAAAACCTGCGCCACAGGTGTCTGTAACCGTGGACCAATCGTATATAGAAGGGATAGTTTCCGTAGCGAGTGGTCACTTAATACTTCTAAATTTAGAGGCTCTATTCGATATAGAAGAGCTAAATAACACGTCAGTTGAAGAAGAGACTGCTTAAGGGGTAACACATGGCTTTTTGGAACAAGAAAAAGGATGCAAGTGCTCAATTTGTAGCACACGCTAACGACAGTCTAATGGACGATATGGAATCAGAAAACGATAGCGGGGTCTCAAAATCACAGTTGTTGGCGGCATTAAACGGTGCTCAAACTGCGCTAATGATGATCGATAGAGACTTCAATATTACCTATGTAAATCAGCAGTCGTTGAATTTATTTAAAAAACATGAAGTACTATTCCAATCACAATGGCCCGGATTCTCTGCCGATGAAAAAGCATTGATTGGTTACTGCATCGACGGTTTTCATGCCAATCCTTCGCATCAACGTCAGCTTCTTTCAACACCTGAGAATCTGCCATATTCAACCGTCATTGATGTGCAAGGTGTTAAGATTGAGCTCAATGTCGGTGCCATTGTTGATAGTCAAGGGGACTATGTTGGGAATACGCTAGAATGGAAAGACGTCACCGCAAAACTAGCACGAGAACATGATATCGCCCGCTTGCAAACGGCTGTAGGCCAGGCACAGACAGCCATGCTAATGATTGATAGAGATCTTCTCATTACGTATGCCAACGATGCGACTATTAACCTCTTTTCGTCGATAGAAAGTGAAATGAGAAAAGTGTGGCCGGGTTTTACGGCCTCCAAAGAGTGGTTGATGAATCGCTGTATCGATGAGTTTCATGCAAACCCATCCCATCAACGTCAATTGCTGTCAAACCCCGCCAACCTTCCTCACAAAGCGGACATACAAGTCGCAGATGTAAAAATTGAGCTCAATGTGGCAGCCATTACGGACGCCAATGGGGAATACATTGGCAATACCCTTGAATGGGCAAACGTAACGGAAGAGAGAGCCAAAGAGCAGCAAATTGGGCGTCTAGCGTCTGCCGTAGAAGGCATGACCACCAATTTGATGATGGCCGATAAAGAAGGCGTTATTCGTGATGTTAACCCTGCGTTGATGGCGTTATTGAGATCGCGAGAAGTGGAGTTAACAGAAGCGCTACCGAATTTTGATATCAATAACTTAGTGGGTGCCAATATTGATGTTTTCCATAAAAACCCAGCCCACCAGCGCCATATTATCAGTAATCCTGATGCGCTTCCGTTCACGTCCAATATCGCGGTTGGAGGTTTAGAGTTCACCTTAACCTGCATTGCGATGCGAGATACGCAGGGGAATTATATTGGGCCAGCATTGCAGTGGGAAGATATCACTGAGTTGCAAGATGGGCAGCGTCAGGTAGAGGCGTTGATTAAAAAAGCCATTGTTGGGGATCTCAACGACCGAATAGATACCAGCGTTTATAGTGGCTTTATGAAAGAGCTTGGGGATGGGGTGAATAGCCTGCTTGATACCCTGGTGACGCCACTAGGAGAGTGCATTCAAGTGATGAGTGGTGTGGCCGATGGAAACCTCAATTCGAGTATGTCCAATGACTTTGATGGCGAGTTTGGCCGATTGGCGAATGCAGTAAATACCTCCATTGTGAATCTAAGAAATATGACTGAAAAAATCACTACTTCATCGGCCAGAGTCGCGACTGCCTCTTCTGAAATTGCGGAAGGTAATGATGATTTGAGCCAACGAGTCGAGTCTCAGGCGGCAAATCTAGAGGAAACCGCGGCGAGTATGGAGCAAATGACGGCAACGGTGAGACAAAATGCGGATAACGCTAAAGGGGCAAATGAGTTGGCTGACGATGCGGCGAGAAAAGCAAGCAAAGGAGGCGATGTTGTTGGGCAAGCGGTCACGGCAATGTCTGGCATCAACAATGCGAGCAAGAAAATTGCCGATATTATTGGGGTGATAGATGAAATCGCCTTTCAAACCAATTTACTGGCACTTAATGCGGCGGTAGAGGCTGCCAGAGCCGGTGAGCAAGGGCGAGGCTTCGCTGTTGTTGCTGGTGAAGTCCGAAATTTAGCGCAGCGAAGTGCGGCCGCGGCAAAAGAGATTAAAGGCTTAATCAACGACAGTGTTGAAAAGGTGGATGAAGGCTCTCGATTGGTCGACGAATCTGGTGAGACTCTAAAAGAAATCGTCGATGCGGTTGCCAAGGTGACGGAGTTAATTGCACAGATAGCAGCATCAAGCATTGAACAGTCGACAGGCATCGATGAAATCAATCGTGCGGTCGCCACCATGGATGAAATGACGCAGCAGAACGCCTCGTTGGTTGAAGAAACCTCAGCCGCAAGCCAATCATTAAAAGACGAAGGCAAAGTACTACTGAACCTGATGAACTTCTTCACAACGGACAGTAACGTTGAAACCTTAGAATCTAAAAAACCGGCAGTCAATACACCGCCTTCTTCTCAGAGTAATGTTAGCGAACTGCGCTCAAACAAAGCGGTGAACTCCAATTTTAGCATGAATGAGGATAGCGACGAATGGGAAGAGTTTTAACTCACGCTGAGGATGTAGCTGCCATGGATGAGGAGTTTGAGCTAACAGATCAAGACTTTAAGTATGTGCAGTGGTACATGCATAAAAGTGTTGGTATCTATCTGTCTGACCGTAAACGCACCATGGTATACGGGCGGTTGAGTCGACAGATGCGGGCGAAAGGCGTCCGGAAATTCTCGCAGTATCGAGAAATAATTGAAGGCTCAGAGACCGAGCGGGTTAACTTCATTAATGCGTTAACCACCAACAAAACGGAATTTTTTCGAGAGTATCACCACTTTGAGTTTGTGGAAGGCCCAGCTCTTGAGCAGTGGAAACACCAAGGAAACAGAAGCATTAACATTTGGTCTGCGGGTTGCTCATCTGGGCAAGAGCCCTACAGTTTTATTTCGTCGCTGTTCGTTTCGGGGGCGTTTGATGCGGTAGAGACGGTGAATGTGTTTGCGTCGGATCTCGATACCTCGGTTCTTGACCATGCTAAGGCTGGAATTTATGGCCAAGAAGTGATCGAGAGTATTCCCGAGCGCTACCTTAAACCCTGTTTTGTCAAAGGAAAAAGTGAGCATAAAGGTAAGATAAAAATCAAGAAAGGACTTCAACAGCATGTGAAATTCAATCAGTTAAACCTGTTTGATGAATGGCCTAAGATGCCACCTTTTGACCTTATATCGTGCCGCAATGTGATGATCTATTTTGATAAGCCAACGCAAGAAAATTTGTTGAAAAGGTTTCATCAAGCGTTAAAGCCTAATGGGATCTTATTTATTGGGCACTCGGAGAGTATTGGCGCTTGCAGTGATCTTTTCCACCATTTAGGTCATACGATTTACGTTAAGAAATGATCCAGACTGAATAAAAAAGGCGACGAATGATGACATTTGAAGTTCAAAAAAGACGCAGCGAAAATGCGCATTTTAGTCGCTTTTATCACCCTAAGCACAAACACCATGTGGTTAAGGTCATGCCTGGAGGCCTGTATTGCACAAAAAGTGATGAAGTTATTTGCACGGGCCTGGGTTCCTGTATTGCCGCCTGTATTTGGGATACAGAGGGACACTTTGGCGGCATGAATCACTTTTTATTGCCCTTTGATAACAGTGACCAATTAAGGCATTGGCAGGCCAGTGAAGTGGTTTCTACCGCGTCTCGTTACGGTAGCCATGCGATGGAGATGTTAATTAATCAACTCATCTCTATGGGGGCACAGCGAGAGAACCTGCGACTGAAGCTGTTTGGTGGCGCACAAATGTTAGGGCGTTATTCCATGATAGGTGAAAAAAACATCGAATTTATTAAACGCTATGTGGAGCAAGAACAACTTGTGGTTGAAGCTCATGATCTTGGTGGTATGGAACCCAGAAAAGTCATCTTTGACCCACTCACGGGTAAAGCCTGGCTAAAGCGCATTCCATTTACCGAAGTGCATCAACTTCAACATCAAGAAGAAAAATACGCCACTGAACTGGGCAAAGAAAGCCATAAGAATCACGATGACGATGTGGAGCTATTTTAATGAATAAAATTAAAGTGTTAGTCGTAGATGATTCCGCTGTATTTCGCGCATTACTGACGCAGTTGATCAACTCTGATCCAGAGCTAGAAGTGGTCGCGGCGGCTGAAGATCCCTATGAAGCGAGGCAGATGATCAAACAATACAACCCTGATGTGTTAACCCTTGATATTGAAATGCCAAAAATGAATGGGGTTCAGTTTTTACGTA
>NZ_JBNGCJ010000305.1:0-4439 GCF_049974785.1 Vibrio genomosp. F10 str. 9ZD137 | reverse complement strand
GCCGGTGCGGGCGCTACCTGTCGCAGCTGTGCACATTGCCCTTGGATGGCGATGAATGGCCTCAAAGCGATAGAAACGGCTCTGCGTGACGGCGGTGATGAGCATGAGATCTTTGTTGACGAAGCGTTAAGAGTGAAATCGTTGATCCCTCTAAATCGTATGCTAGATTTTGCTGAGCAGCTCAATATTAAAGTTAAAGGCAATGCATAGAGGTTAATCCTCTTCTTTATCAGGCTACTCCTTCACGAACATAGCTATTTTATGTTGTGCCGATGGACGTATCGGAGCTTCAACTAGAAAGCACGATGTAAAAAGCCATACAAATCAATATAGACATGTGAAATAAAAAAGCCTACTTATCTAAGTAGGCTTTTTTGTTTTTGGAAAACTCTTTAGCCCAATACAAACGCTTATTGCTGTTCCGCTAAAAGAACACCACGCTGAGTCAACCCGCAAAGCATTACTGGAATGGCATTAAAAATTTCTTCAAATTGCTCCATCCCTTCGATGCCTTGTTCAGCAAGCGTGCTAACCGACGTTTCAGGATCGTAAAGCATGCTTAACGACAGCAATACACCACCAAGAAGCGCATTGTCTTCACTTTGCTCAGGCATGATGGTTTCCCAGTCGTCACGTGCTAATTGCCAACCTTGCAGCATACCTTCGCAAAAATCTCGGGTTTGTTTAGTGACAATATCTTCTTCATCGAGTGCACATAGATTTGGCCATTCCCAATTGCCATCTAAAAGCGCAGGGCGGTATGAGTTCCAAATTTGAATGACGAGTTCGACGTAACGCTCAAGCTGTTCACCATCGCTAAAGGGTGCTGTGTCTTCTCCTCCCCACAAGAACGGTAGCCACTCTTCAGGTGGGAGGACGTTTGGTGCAGCAGCCATTGAGGCTACGAACCCTTGCGTTCTTGCTTCATTAAGAAGCTTTCCTTCTAGCTCAGGTAAAGAGAGGATATTATCTAAAGTCAAAATAGATCCATTGGTTTGAATTGATGTTATTCCTATAGTACCAACTCAAATACTAACGAAAAAGACTTGATGCCCGATAATATTCACTATAATTTTTAATAAACATAAAATAATTCAAGTCATTATATGGAAATCAGTTCCTCACTAAAAAGAAAAAGCATTTTGGCGCTTGGCGTCTATTTGTTTTTCTTTATCGCTATGATCGGCACGGTGACCTACCTCGTTGTTGAACCCCTAGTGCGGTCAAAGCTAGAGCAAAGCTTAGACTTAAAAACAGAGCTGTTGGCTTCTCAATTAGAACAACCACTCAACAGTGCAATTGGCGTTCTTCACGGAATCGCGAGTATTGGAGAGGCCAATCACTCACAGAAGATTCAAGCCAAGATATTAAGCTCATTATTTAAAACGTTAGACGGTGCAGTTGTGAGTGGTGGGCTTTGGCCTGAACCTTACACCATTGATAAAGATATTTCTTACATGAGCCTTTATTACAATCGTTCCAGTGATGGGCAGGTAGATAATATCAAGTCATGGAATAACCCAAGTACTGGGGGCTACGTTCAAGAAGCATGGTATACCGTTGCGGTTGATGCGCCGAAGGGAAGTGTTTTTTGGTCAGAGGTCTATATTGATGCCTACACCCACATCCAGATGATTTCTATTACTTCTCCCTATTATATTGATGACCAATTCTCTGGCGTGGCAACAGTGGATCTGTCTTTGGCTGATTTGATCGACTTTATTCAAAACAATGCCAAAGAGCATGATTTGGGGTTTATTCTTCGCGATGGATTGAATGAGGTCATTACCGAGCACAACTTTAAAAAATCAGACACTATCTATATCAGTTCTCACCAATTTGGCGAATTTAAATGGATGATAGACGTTGTTAATGCAAAAAGAACCGTCAACGACAATGTGTATGCATTGGTAACCAGTATAGAGCTCAGTATCATGCCAATCCTATTATTGTGCGTTATGGCTGGCTATTACCTGATCAATCAGTTCTTAATAAGACCGATTGTCTTGATCGCAAAGAAAGTCGACGCGTCTAAAGAGGGGGGCATCATTGAAGTCGCTTATCGAAGTAACGATGAAATCCGTCGTCTTATCGACACATTCAATCAAAAAACGGTGTATTTAGAAGCTGAAAAAGTGAAAGCGCAGGCATCGACCAAAGCGAAAAGTGCCTTTCTAGCAGTGTTATCTCACGAGATTCGAACGCCAATGAATGGGGTATTGGGTACGGCACAAATTTTGCTGAAAAGTAACTTAACGCCTGACCAACGTAAGCATCTAAAAAGCCTGCAAGAATCAGGCGAGCATATGATGACATTACTTAATGAAATACTGGATTTCTCCAAGATAGAACAAGGCCATTTAGAATTCGAACGAACCCCTTTTCCTATTGATTCTATCATCGGCAGCATCAACAGCGTTTACCACACATTGTGCACCGAAAAAGGTCTCCAATTCAAAGTCTACTCTGAGATTCCATCGGGGCGCTGGTACAACGCAGACAAAGCACGCCTTAGACAGATATTGTTCAATTTACTCAATAATGCCGTTAAGTTCACCTCTAGAGGATTTGTAGAGGTTTATTTAAAGGAAAAGATGGTCGGGGAGCAATTACATCTTTTGATAAAAGTGAGAGATACAGGTATTGGTATTTCTAAAGAAGCACAAGGCCGTGTTTTCAAACCGTTTGAGCAAGCCGAATCGAGTACCACGCGTCGCTTTGGTGGAACGGGCTTAGGGCTTGCGATCGTGAAACAGATCGTCGAGCTTAATGGGGGAGGCGTTTCCGTTACGAGTGAAATGGGAATTGGCACCAGTTTCGAAGTTTCGCTATTGATAGAAGCGACGTCCTCTGGCTCAGTTGAACTGAATGTTCATAGGAAGTTGAACTACAGTGGGCTAAAGGTCTTGATTGTTGAAGACAATAGAACCAATACCATCATCATTGAAACATTTATGAAAGGCAAAGGCTTCGAATGTGATTGTGTTGAAAATGGCGAGCAAGCGCTGGTGGCGGTCGCTCAAACACAATACGATCTTATTTTGATGGATAATCATATGCCAGTAATGGACGGCGTTGAAGCGACATCAAACATTCGGTCTATGAATGATGATCGTAATAAAGTGCTGATATTTGGGTGCACAGCTGATGTGTTTATCGAAACAAGAGAAAGAATGCTAAGTGCCGGTACTGATTACATTATTTCCAAACCGATAGATGATTCTGCACTTGATGATGCCCTTTACCGTTATGCTTCCAAGCTTTATCAATACCATTCAGAAAAGAGCTTGGGCTCAGAAGTTCTCATATCAGAAGAGGTATTGGTTCGATTTTATGTTGAGCTCGATAATCAACATTTCTTTCAAGCGAAAGAGATTATTGAGGACATTGCGATAACTCTTGCTCCTTACGAAGATCAAGTATTGATGGATAAGCTCAAGGAAATTGTTCGATGTTTGGAATTGGAAGAGCAGCCCCAGACCGAAGATGTTGATGTGATAACCGTAATGCTCAGTAAGTACTGTAATTAACTTACACAACACCGGGTGGAATTGATTGAAAAGTGAGCTATATCTTGTTTTCTAGTTTGAGTATCTAGTTTTTCATTCAATATTAGTTATTTATTTACCGATCTATTTTAAATTCGAAGTATATATCTGTAATTACTGTGTTCTAATAGCGAAATAATCCAGCCTTAATTGCAAGGCTGGTTTGTTGTGTTAGCTACTTGCTATTTAACCAGTTATTTATATTGCAGAGGAAGACCATGAAAGCCCGCGCCCCTTTTTGTATCCGTCATGCTGCGGCAGATACGTTTGCGATGGTAGTATTTTGTTTTTTATCGGGGATGATTATCGAAATTTTTATCTCTGGTATGACATTTGAGCAATCTTTGGCGTCGAGAACTCTTTCGATCCCAGTCAATATAGCGATTGCATGGCCATACGGGTTATTTAGAGATTACGTATTGAGACAGGGAAGAAGGATTTCTGATACTGGCTTAGTGAAGAATATTGCGGATTTGTTTGCTTATGTGCTTTTTCAATCTCCTGTTTACGCGGCGATTTTATTGGTTGTCGGAGCATCGAGTGATCAAATCATGACAGCAGTGACCAGTAACGCAGTTGTTTCATGTGGGATGGGAGTACTTTACGGATACTTCCTAGATACGTGCCGTAAGTTGTTTAAGGTTCCAGGATACTGTCCGCAGGCCTAAGATATTTTGCTGAAAAAATGCGCTTAAATGTCAATTAGTAAGCACTTAATCAATGTTGATGGCTTTTTTTAACAATAGCACTTGACCAAGTAGAGCAGAATCATTAAATTAGCGCCTCGTTAACGCATAACGTTAACACACAAAACGGTGAGTTGTCCGAGTGGCTGAAGGAGCACGCCTGGAAAGCGTGTATACGGCAACGTATCGAGAGTTCGAATCTCTC
>NZ_JBNGCJ010000304.1:0-1871 GCF_049974785.1 Vibrio genomosp. F10 str. 9ZD137 | reverse complement strand
TGGAAAGCTGACGAACAACAACTGTGATTGGTTGTTGTTCAAATAAAAGTTCTCAAATCCTACTCTCTTTTAGAGATTAGGTACCAACACACATTCAAGTGTTCTTGGAAACAACATGACTTGTCATGTTCGTTTATATTTGAGTCCGGCAAAATCGAACGTCTCTCACTCATAAAATAGAGAGACAACTTGGTTGTTTGCCATACATAAGACCTCTTGGGGTTGTATGGTTAAGTGACTAAGCGTACACGGTGGATGCCTTGGCAGTCAGAGGCGATGAAGGACGTAATAACTTGCGATAAGCCCAGATTAGGTAGTAATAACCGTTTGAGTCTGGGATTTCCGAATGGGGAAACCCACGTGCATAAGCACGTATCGTTGCGTGAATACATAGCGCAACGAGGCAAACCCGGGGAACTGAAACATCTAAGTACCCGGAGGAGTAGAAATCAACCGAGATTCCGAAAGTAGCGGCGAGCGAAATTGGAGTAGCCCTTAAGCTTTTAATGATGCAGGTGAAGAGTCTGGAAAGTCTCGCGATACAGGGTGATAGCCCCGTAACCGACACATCATAATCAGTGAAATCGAGTAGGGCGGGACACGTGATATCCTGTCTGAATATGGGGGGACCATCCTCCAAGGCTAAATACTACTGACTGACCGATAGTGAACCAGTACCGTGAGGGAAAGGCGAAAAGAACCCCTGTGAGGGGAGTGAAATAGAACCTGAAACCGTGTACGTACAAGCAGTAGGAGCAGGCTTGTCCTGTGACTGCGTACCTTTTGTATAATGGGTCAGCGACTTAATTTTAGTAGCAAGGTTAACCGTTTAGGGGAGCCGTAGGGAAACCGAGTCTTAACTGGGCGTACAGTTGCTAGGATTAGACCCGAAACCAGGTGATCTAGCCATGGGCAGGTTGAAGGTTGAGTAACATCAACTGGAGGACCGAACCGACTAATGTTGAAAAATTAGCGGATGACTTGTGGCTAGGGGTGAAAGGCCAATCAAACCTGGAGATAGCTGGTTCTCCCCGAAAGCTATTTAGGTAGCGCCTCGGACGAATACTACTGGGGGTAGAGCACTGTTAAGGCTAGGGGGTCATCCCGACTTACCAACCCTTTGCAAACTCCGAATACCAGTAAGTACTATCCGGGAGACACACGGCGGGTGCTAACGTCCGTCGTGGAGAGGGAAACAACCCAGACCGCCAGCTAAGGTCCCAAAGTATAGCTAAGTGGGAAACGATGTGGGAAGGCTTAGACAGCTAGGATGTTGGCTTAGAAGCAGCCATCATTTAAAGAAAGCGTAATAGCTCACTAGTCGAGTCGGCCTGCGCGGAAGATGTAACGGGGCTAAGCTATACACCGAAGCTGCGGCTACGTACTTTTGTACGTGGGGTAGGGGAGCGTTCTGTAAGCCGTTGAAGGTGGTCTGTAAGGGCTGCTGGAGGTATCAGAAGTGCGAATGCTGACATGAGTAACGATAAAGGGGGTGAAAAACCCCCTCGCCGGAAGACCAAGGGTTCCTGTCCAACGTTAATCGGGGCAGGGTAAGTCGACCCCTAAGGCGAGGCCGAAAGGCGTAGTCGATGGGAAACGGGTTAATATTCCCGTACTTCTTATAATTGCGATGGGGGGACGGAGAAGGCTAGGTGGGCCTGGCGACGGTTGTCCAGGTTCAAGTACGTAGGCGGAAAGTTTAGGTAAATCCGGACTTTCACTAACGCTGAGATACGATGTCGAGCCACTACGGTGGTGAAGTCATTGATGCCATGCTTCCAGGAAAAGCCTCTAAGCTTCAGATTATAAGAAATCGTACCCCAAACCGACACAGGTGGTCGGGTAGAGAATACCAAGGCGCTTGAGAGAAC
>NZ_JBNGCJ010000303.1:0-4837 GCF_049974785.1 Vibrio genomosp. F10 str. 9ZD137 | reverse complement strand
TCGGCGGCGATCCCTGCGCCATTAATCCCCCCGCCAATAATGATCATGTCTAGGGTTGTAGTGTTATTGTGTTGAGTACTCATGTGTTATGCCTCTTTGTGAGCGAACGAGCATTTTTGAACATGGATTAATCGTAACCTAGGTTTCGTTTGTGATCATCATTTATTTTCGTTAATGCGCGTTTTATCTAATTTAGGAACAAACAGAGTGATTGAATATGAAATAAAATGGTTTAGGCATAAAAAAACCTCTAGCATGTGCGTAGAGGTTTAAAGTGATAGCGGCTTAGTCGTGCTATCATCAAAAGTCATCGCGTACTCGATCTAGTTTGCGACCACTTCAAGTGGAATTGAGTGCTCTTTCAATAGGTTAGAAATCGCTTTCGGCGGCTCTTTATCGGTGAAGAGCATGTGGAGTTGTGACACATTGCCAAGCTTAACCATTGCATTGCGACCAAACTTGCTGTGGTCAATAGCAAGGTAAACACTACGGCTATTCTCTATGATGGCTTGTTTTACTCGCACTTCATGATAATCAAAATCCAGTAGCGACCCATCATAGTCAATGCCGCTAACGCCAAGTATGCCGAAATCTAGCCGAAATTGTTTGACGAAGTCGAGCGTGGCTTCACCAACGATGCCGCCATCTCTATTGCGCACTTCACCGCCAGCCAGAATGACATTGAATTCTGGATTGGGTAGCAAAATGGTCGCGACATTCAGGTTATTGGTGACAATTCTTAACCGTTTATGGTTCTTATTGAGCGCTCGAGCGATTGCTTCGGGTGTCGTGCCTATATCGATAAAGAGCGTTGCACCATCTGGGATGTGCTTAACCAGTTCATCAGCAATAACATCCTTTTCATTGAAGTTCATGTTCTTACGCGTGTTATAAGCGGTGTTTTCTGAACTTAATGGAATGGTTGCTCCGCCATGGTAACGCCTAATCTTATTTTCATTGGCGAGCTCATTCAGATCACGTCTTATTGTTTGTGGGCTAACATCAAACTGCTCGACGAGTTCTTCAGTGCTGACATAGCCTTGTTTTTTTACCAGTTCAATGATCTGCTGGTGCCTTGGTATTTGTTTCATTGATGATCCCTAGTCTTGAGCGTGGACGGTTGAATATCGCTTCAAGATTATATTTTGGGTTATTGTGCGTGAGAGCGCGTGAACTTTGAAGAATAGATGGGTGATTATTTGTCTTAAAACGCAAAAAGAGCGCGTAACAGCGCTCTTTTTAATCATAAAGCGTGACTAGTCTTCGAGATCGCGCAATTCTGACCAAGCTTGTGTGCATTTTATGGCACGTTTCCAACCTTTGTATCGGCGATTTCGTTTCTCTTCGTCATGATGTGGAATGAAGCTTCTATCGAGTACCGCCTTTCCTTTTAATTCATCAACACTTCCCCAGTATCCCACCGCCAAGCCAGCCAGGTAAGCGGCACCAATTGCGGTGACTTCAGTGACTTCTGGCCGGTGGACTTCCGTATCGAGTACGTCCGATTGGAATTGCATCAAGAAGTTATTGGCAACAGCGCCGCCATCGACTCTAAGTGACGAAAGTTTAATTCCAGAGTCTGCTTGCATGGCATCCAAAACATCACGAGTTTGGTAAGCAATGCCTTCGAGTGTGGCGCGGATAATATGATTTGAGTTCACGCCACGTGTTAGGCCAACAATGGTGCCTCTTGCGTAAGCATCCCAATATGGGGCACCTAATCCAGTAAAAGCAGGGACGACATAAACACCGTTGGAAGAGTCGACTTTAGTGGCGAAATATTCTGAATCTTTAGCGTCAGACAACAACTTCATTTCGTCTCTAAGCCACTGAATAGAAGCTCCGCCCATAAAGACAGCTCCTTCAAGCGCGTAGGCTGGCCCACCGTTGGGGCCGCAAGCGAGCGTGGTAAGCAGACCGTTTTTAGAGGAGACCTTGGTTTGCCCCGTGTTCATTAATAAGAAACAGCCTGTCCCGTAAGTGTTTTTCGCTTGCCCGGCTTCTACACACATTTGGCCATAAAGGGCAGCTTGCTGGTCCCCTGCGATGCCTGCAATAGGAATTCGTGTTCCGCCTTTTCCTCCAATGTTGGTTTCGCCATAGATCTCTGAAGAACGTCGTGCATCGGGCATCATTGAAGCCGGTATACCTAACTCGTTTAAAAGTGTCTCATCCCATGTTAAATCATTGATATTAAATAGCATGGTGCGAGACGCGTTGGTGTAGTCGGTCACATGTACGCGGCCCTGAGTCATTTTCCATACTAGCCAAGTATCCACTGTTCCAAACAAGAGTTTACCCGCTTCGGCATCTTCTCGTGCGCCTTCTACGTTATCGAGAATCCACTTTATTTTTGTGCCGGAAAAGTAAGGGTCAAGAATTAAGCCGGTCGTGTCTTGCACATATTGCTCCAAACCTCGCTCCTTGAGTTCTTCACAAATGCTAGCCGTGCGTCGACATTGCCAAACAATGGCGTTGTATACGGGCTTTCCGGTCTCTTTATTCCAGACAACCGTAGTTTCGCGCTGGTTAGTAATGCCAATGGCGGCGATTTGATCACTACGAATGCTCGATTTGCCTAGAACTTCAACGAGGGTCGCACTTTGTGTCGCCCATATTTCAAGTGGATCATGTTCAACCCAACCACCTTTTGGGTAAATTTGCGTGAATTCACGTTGAGAAACACTCACTATGTTAGCGTCATGATCGAGAATGACCGCGCGAGAACTGGTTGTTCCTTGGTCTAACGCAACAATATATTTCTGCTCAGCCATGATAAGTTTCCTGTTGTTCCATCATCGGTATCTTAGTTGATATGCTTATGATTAAAATTATCGTTAAAGACATATTGTGCACGTTTGGATGAAAACGAAAATAAACGAACCTTAAAAGTGAGCGTTAGCGCGTTATTTTTTGTTAACTTAAAGTGTTTTATTGTAAAGGGTACGTGTCGATTTAAGTTTAGGCTGCAAAAGAAGAAAGAAGAAAGAAGAAAGAAGAAAGAAGAAGCCGAGATAGAACTAGCCAGTCGAAATAACAAAGTAAAAAAAACAGCCTCACGAGGAGGCTGCTACAAAATTAAACCAGATGCAATCTCATTAGTTGTTGCTGTGTAGCTCAGAGTTCAACTCAACCGCTGATTTGTTTGCTAGGCACTCAATCTGACCAGTCACAGAGTTGCGACGGAACAGAAGATCAGAAACGCCTGCCAGGTCACGAGCTTTGATGATTTCTACTTCGTTGCCTTCTTTGTCTAGCATGCGAACTTTCGTCCCTGCTGTTACATAGAGGCCAGATTCAACCGTACAGCGATCACCCATTGGGAAACCCAGTCCAGCATTGGCACCAAGTAGGCAGTTTTCACCGATAGAGATAACCATAGTACCACCACCAGATAGCGTACCCATGATAGACGCACCACCACCGATATCAGAACCATTACCCACGACAACACCAGCAGAGATACGTCCTTCAACCATGCTTACGCCTTTCGTGCCAGCATTGAAGTTAATGAAACCTTCGTGCATAACTGTTGTGCCTTCACCCACGTGCGCACCAAGACGAACGCGTGAAGTATCAGCAATACGGATACCTGTTGGTACAACGTAATCGACCATTTTAGGGAACTTGTCTACACAATCGACACTCAATGCGCGACCCGCTAGACGAGCTTCAATTTGACGCTCAGCCAATTCTGGAAGGTCGATAGGGCCTTCGTTTGTCCATGCAATGTTGTGCAGCAGGCCAAAAATGCCATCCAGAACTGTACCGTGTGGCTGAACTAAACGGTTAGAGATAAGCTGTAGCTTTAAGAATCCTTCGGCTACTGACTGTGGTTTTTCGTCTGTCGCTAAGATAACTAATACCAGTGGTTGCTCAGAAGACGCTGCTTTTTCTGAAAAAGAAGCATTAGCTACATCACCATTGGCAGCGAAGGCCGTTGCTAGTTCGGCACTTTGTTTTGCTGAGATTTCGATTGCTTGGTTGCCTTGCTCGTAACCTGAAACCGCTGCAATAGCATTCACCAGAGAATCACTAGGATTCAATACTGGATGAGGGAAGAACGCTTCAATGATTTTTCCGTCTCGATTTTTAGTTGCTGTACCAAAGGCAAGTGCAAAGTTAGCCATAGTTATCTCCATGCGTATATTCGGTTAAGCGGTGATAAGTTTCACTGCTTTATATTTGATGCTGTCCATCATAGTGAGAGGCTTACAGACTTTAAAGCCCTAAAGTAGAGAAAGTCTGTAAACCGATATGTCTTGTCTTATTAGAGATATGTTTGTCCATTAAGAAAATAATGTGTATTAGACAGTGTGCGGCAGACAAAATAAAACCCGAAGCAATGCTTCGGGTTTTGATTAAGACTTTACTTATTACTGATTGGCGTGCGCTTTGCGCTATAGCTTTTCGCTTTATATGTTCTCTTTAAAAAGAGTCCAACCATATCACCCGTTTGAGCTCGGATGTTGTCTCTACTTAAGTAGAGAGACCGAATCAATTACTTGCTAAGGTCGTCAGCGTGCTCAGATAAGAACGCTGCAACACCTGTTGGTGATGCGTCCATACCTGCTTTGCCTTCTTCCCATTGTGCAGGACAAACTTCACCATTCTTCTCGTGGAAGTTTAGTGCGTCTACCATGCGTAGCATTTCGTCGATGTTACGACCTAGTGGAAGATCGTTTACTACTTGGTGACGTACAAGACCGTCAGCATCGATTAGGAAAGAACCACGGAAAGCAACACCAGCTTCTGGGTGCTCAACGTCGTATGCTTTACAGATTTCGTGTTTAACATCAGCAACTAGAGGGTATTTAACTTGGCCGATACCGCCATC
>NZ_JBNGCJ010000302.1:0-2341 GCF_049974785.1 Vibrio genomosp. F10 str. 9ZD137 | reverse complement strand
TTAGCTCTTCAACCATGTAGGCAACGGCCACGGAAGCAAACGCGGCCAACGCCACCCCCATTAATCCTCGGGTCAGGAGCAGCAGCCCAAAGCTGTCGCTAAGAAGCATCAATAAGCCAATCAAAGGCATAGAAAAAATGCCTCCTAGCATGACTTTTTTGCGGCCAAAGGATTCCGAGCAAATGGCCCAAGGTACGAGGAAAATAGAAAGCGCAAACGTCGACGCAGCAAACAGACCGTTAATCTGAGTTTCTGATACCGCAAATTCTTTGGCGAGCAAAGGAAGGATTGGCTGAAATAGGTAAAGGTTGCAGAACACCAAAAATGAGCCCAGTGCCAAGCTTAACGTGATTTTTTTATAACGGGTGCTGCCAAACTCAGCCATTTTGTTGTCCTGAACGTCAATAAATTGCGAGGTAATGTGATGAAATTAGCAGTGAAATTGTGATTAATAAAATATATTAAAACTATCAACTCGATATATTAAGTTAATGCCATGGAAACTCGTCATCTAAAACACTTCGTCAAAGTCGCTGAGCTTGGTCATTTTACTATGGCAGCAAAGGCGTTACATATTGCTCAACCCGCCTTAAGTATCTCGATAAAAAAATTTGAACAGCAACTTGGCGTGGTACTCTTTAAAAGGCAAGACAGAAAAGTAGAGCTAACCCATGAAGGGAAAGTGTTACTCGAACATGCAAAACGTATTTTGCAACAGTTAGATGATGCCAAGCTTGCCATGGATGAACTGATTGGATTGGAAAAAGGAGAAGTCCGCTTAGGGGCTCCTAGTATGATGGGGTCTTACTTTTTTCCTGAAATCTTGATGGCTTTTAAATCCCATTACCCAAATTTGAAACTGACACTGGTCGATGCGGGAACGCAGTCGATTCGGAAAATGCTATTGGATGGAGAACTGGATATTGGCGTTATTGTGAATAACGATATACCGGAAGATCTTGATACCGATTACCTAGTGACCGGCGAGATGGTTGCCGTGGTGTCTGAAACTCATCCTTTGGCACAAAATAGATCAGTAAAATATTCCGAGTTTTTTGAACATGAATTGGTGATGTTTAAGCCGGGCTATTTTCACCGAGAGTTTATTGATCGTGTGTCTATCGAAAATCAGTTTACTCCGCAGTTCTCTTTTGAAACCAACTTGATCCCAATGATACTGACGATTGTAAAACGAGAATTTGCCATTACTGCGTTATTGAAGCTCGTCACCGATAATGAACAGGGTGTGGTGGGGATTCCATTTGAGGAGCCGGTAAAGCTAGATCTGGCTTTGGCATGGCGAAAAGACGGGTATCAGTCTAAAGCCGATAGAACATTCATCGACTTTGTTAAGCAGTATGTCTAGAGAAAGACGTGTATTTGATTACGAGCGGTACATTCTATCAAACGTTTTTTGGTCCCAACCTACCATCACCTGATCACCAATTTTAAGCACAGGGATCGAGCGCGCTCCCATCGCCTGTAGCTCTTTTCTGCCTCTTTGCATTTTGGCATTGGTGAGGCGATATTTGAGACCTTTTGAATCAAGATAACGTTGAGCATCTTTGCAATGAGGGCATTTATCGGCGACATACAGGACTAAACGTTTCATATAAGACTCTTAATTGGTGACCACTAAGGGCGAAAATTCAAGCGCGGAGTTTAGCCGAAATTACACACTGAGAAAAGTCACACTGACAAAATCAATGAATCGTTAAGCCAAATCCGATAAACTTAGCGGCCAACAGCCACGGTCGTTATCTTAACTATGCATCCATCACTTCGTTATGTTCAGGGCTATCCAGATCATATTGTTTCCCAGGTCGAACAATTGGTTTCAGCCAATAAACTGGTCACTTGGTTTGAATCACGCTACCCACAAAACCATACGATTAAGAGCGAGAAAGCCCTTTTTGATTATACGATGGCGATTAAAAATCGTTATATGAAGAAAACCGCGCCGCTGAGCAAAGTCATTTACGACAGTAAGATACACCTTATCAACAATGCACTTGGTCTTCATACCTATGTCAGTAAAGTGCATGGCAGCAAGATAAAGTCCAAGAATGAAATTCGAATTGCGAGTATTTTTAGAACGGCGCCAGAACCGTTACTGCGTATGTTAGTGGTTCATGAGCTTGCTCATATTAAAGAAAAGAACCACGATAAGGCCTTTTATCAGCTGTGCTGTCATATGGAAGCGGACTATCATCAGCTTGAACTGGATGCACGTCTATTTATGATTTATCAAGACCTTAAAGATAAGTAATGTCGATATGAAACCAAGCAAAAAAAACAATAGAGCGATCGGTCATTTAAAAACGATGGTTCAGTCAAAAAC
>NZ_JBNGCJ010000301.1:0-2290 GCF_049974785.1 Vibrio genomosp. F10 str. 9ZD137 | reverse complement strand
TAACGCGCTAGCCGACGATGCGTTGGATACGGCCAGTGAAATGTTAGGACGTGAGTACAGCATCAGTGGTCGGGTATCACATGGAAGAAAGCTTGGGCGGACGATAGGCTTCCCAACGGCAAATATTCCACTTAAACGATGTGTATCGCCCGTATCAGGTGTTTATGTGGTACAGGCATTAGGCCTAGGGCAACAAAGAATTGGTGGTGTGGCGAATATAGGGCAAAGGCCTACCGTGAATGGGATTCGTCAACAGCTAGAAGTGCACTTATTTGACTTTGATGGCAATTTGTACGGTCAACAGTTGGAAGTGATACTGTTACACAAACTCAGAAATGAGCACAAGTTTGAGTCGTTTGAAGCGCTTAAACAACAAATAGAATTGGATGCTGAAGCCGCAAGGGTGTGGTTGCTTCAGCTTAAGCGTTGATCGGTTTATTCCACCGATTAACATAATGTCTAACTTCGCCCAATAGAACGGAATTAAGAATCGATGAGTGATTACAAAAATACCCTGAACTTACCAGAAACAGGGTTTCCAATGCGCGGTAATTTAGCAAACCGCGAGCCAGAAATGCTTAAGCGTTGGTATAAAGAAGATCTTTACGGTGAAATTCGTAAAGCCAAGAAAGGCAAAAAGTCGTTCATACTGCATGACGGCCCTCCGTACGCTAACGGTGATATTCATATTGGTCATGCATTAAACAAGATTCTTAAAGACATTATTGTTAAATCAAAAACACTGTCTGGCTTTGATGCGCCTTATATTCCAGGTTGGGACTGTCACGGTCTTCCAATTGAATTAATGGTTGAAAAGAAGAAAGGCAAGCCAGGACAAAAGATTTCTGCGGCCGATTTCCGCGAAGAGTGTCGTAAATACGCGGCTCAGCAAGTAGAAGGTCAAAAAGAGAGCTTCAAACGTCTTGGCATTATGGGTGAGTGGGAAAAACCTTACCGCACGATGGATTTCGGTACAGAAGCAAACATCATCCGTGCGCTTGGGAAAATTGCCGACAATGGTCACCTACTGAAAGGGTTTAAACCTGTTCACTGGTGTACGGATTGTGGCAGTGCACTTGCTGAAGCAGAAGTGGAATACAAAGATAAAGTATCACCATCGATAGATGTGAAATTTGCAGCGGCAGATGAAGCGGCTTTAATTGAAAAGTTCACACTGGCTAACGATCATGTAGGTCAAGGTGAACTCTCAGTTGTTATCTGGACAACAACACCTTGGACACTACCGGCTAACCGCGCAGTGTGTCTGAGAGACGATCTAGAATACGTTCTGATTCAAGTGGAAGCGAAAGGTGAGCAGCAAGAGCAACGTCTCATTGTGGCTTCTGAACTGGCAAAAGACGTCATGGATCGCGCGGGTATCGAGCATTACCACAACCTAGGTTTTGCGACAGGTGCAGAGCTTGAACTCATGCAGTTCAACCACCCGTTCTATGATTTTAGTGTCCCAGCTGTGCTTGGTGATCACGTGACCACTGATGCTGGTACAGGCGTAGTCCACACCGCTCCAGGTCACGGCCAAGAAGATTTCGTGGTCGGTAAACAATACGATCTAGAAGTCGCTAACCCGGTTGGCTCTAACGGAGTTTACTTGCCAGATACAGAACTATTTGCAGGTCAGCATGTCTTTAAAGCGAACGACTCAGTCCTTGAAGTATTGAAAGAAAAAGGCGCGCTTTTACATCATCACGCGTACGAACACAGCTACCCACATTGCTGGAGACACAAAACACCAATCATCTTCCGCGCAACGCCGCAGTGGTTCATCTCAATGGATCAAGCTGGCCTACGAGCAAAAGCACTAGAGTCAATCAAAAGTGTTGAGTGGATGCCTGAGTGGGGTCAAAGCCGCATCGAGGGTATGATTGAAGGTCGCCCAGAATGGTGTGTTTCTCGTCAACGTACTTGGGGTGTGCCAATTGCACTGTTCGTTCATAAAGAAACGGCAGAACTTCACCCTGACAGCCCTGCGCTTATCGAAAAAGTAGCGAAATTGGTAGAAGAGAAAGGCATTCAAGCGTGGTGGGATGTTGATGCCGCTGAACTGATGGGCGATGCTGATGCTGAAAAGTACGAAAAAGTGCTGGATACGCTAGATGTGTGGTTTGATTCTGGTGTTACGCACTACTCTGTGGTTGATGCTCGTGAAGAGTACAACGGCCATAGTGCGGATCTTTACCTTGAAGGTTCGGATCAACACCGTGGCTGGTTCCAATCTTCATTGATCTCATCCATTGCGATGAAAGATGAAGCACCCTAGATCGGAAGAGCG
>NZ_JBNGCJ010000300.1:0-6668 GCF_049974785.1 Vibrio genomosp. F10 str. 9ZD137 | reverse complement strand
GTAGCGATGTTGTCTGGTCTCACTATTTTTGGGCACGCGTGGCTAGGCGTTCCAGTGTCTGCCTTTATTGCTTCTGCACTCTCTAGTTTCACCATTTTCTCAATCGGCAAAGGGCGGAACATGGACGCAAAAGTGCTGATCCTTGCGGGTATCGTCGTGCTGTTTTTCTTTCAAGCATTGCAATCTCTGGTTCAGTACATGGCCTCACCAGAAGTCTTGCAGCAGATTGTTTTTTGGCTGTTTGGCAGTTTGTTAAAAGCCAGTTGGACGTCCGTCTGGGTAGCCGGTGTCATTTTAGTCTTTTCACTTGTGTATGTTGCGCCACAAATATGGGCATTGACGGCTTTGTCGACGGGAGATGAACGCGCTCAAAGCCTAGGGGTTAGAACCGATAAACTCAGGCTACGCATGTTTCTTCTTTGTTCAATGTTAACGGCTGGTGCGGTGTCTTTTGTCGGAACAATCGGGTTTGTTGGATTGGTGGCTCCGCATCTGTCACGCATGTTGGTGGGGGAAGATCAGCGATTTTACTTACCCATGGCCACCATGATGGGCGCACTTGTCTTAACCCTTGCCTCACTCGTATCAAAATTAGTCGTACCTGGAACGATCATTCCTATTGGCATTGTCACATCGCTCGTGGGCGTACCGTTTCTTCTCTATTTGCTGGTCAGTAAAAGGTTTACATAATGAATTATCTTTGTGTTGAACAACTTTGCGTTTCGTTAGGTGGAAAACCTATTCTTAGTGACCTATCTGCCAAGTTTCAAGGTGGGCAATTCACCGCTGTTTTAGGCCCCAATGGCACCGGAAAAACGACTTTGTTGAAGGCCATATTGGGCACCATTCCTTATCACGGTGCTGTGTTGAGTCGAAGTGGCTCAGAGCCGATCCCTATCCGTCGTTTTTCTTATTTATGTCAATTGAACAAATCTCCTAGCCAACTCACGGTGATTGAAATGGTGCTGCTGGGATTGGTGAACCAACTGACATGGAAGATTAGTGAACAGCAACAATTACTTGCCGAAAACATGCTGAAATCCTTAGGTATTTTACCCATTGCGACACGGCGATTCAGTGCACTTAGCGGGGGTCAGCAACAAATGGTGGCGATGGCACAAGCACTGATATCGAAACCCAAAATACTGTTGCTCGATGAACCCACCAGCGCGTTGGATTTACGCCACCAGGTTCAAGTGTTAGACCTGGCTAAGCAATACACCCGTGACAGTGGCGCTGTGACTGTAGCGGTATTGCATGATTTATCGTTGGCAGCACGCTACAGCGACCAACTTCTATTGCTTAATGAAGGCAACGTGGTTGCATCCGGTGAGCCTAAAGACGTACTCAAACCGGATTTACTTGAACACGTTTACCAGGTTGAAGTGGATGTAGGGTGTTGCAACCAAGGCCATTGGCATGTCACGCCGACTCGCCCCACTCGCTCCTATAGTCAATACCTAGCGGCTGTTTAGACTGATGTTTTTATAAATCTAGATTAAGTGATCGCTTATTTAATCTGTTGATCAATTAGATAATCGATTAAATACAAAATCGAGAAATGAGAAACACAACTTATGCCGACAGAGAAATATCAACTTCTGAGTGAGATGGCCGTTTTTGAAGCACGGCTTGCAGCCTTGTCTCGATATAGCTTGGAAAATTGCCATTGTTTCGTACTCGTTCAGGACGGTTTAGATCAACTGTGTGATTTTATCCGCGACCCTAATCATCAAGCTATATGGCAACGTCATTTACTCTGTGGTGAAGTAGATAGACAGCTAAAAAGATTAAGAGAAACAGCGATTCATGCTTTATGTTTGTTGGAAAGGCATCAATCAGCGTGTGCAAAGCAACATACTTTGGATGTAACTCAATACCTAAACAGGCTGAGTGTCAGCGCATCAACAGAGTTGCAAGAAGCGAGAATTTCTCTAGATTCCAAGGTGCTGTTCATCGGTTCAGGCTCTTATCCACTCTCTGCTTTTACTATTGCGCAATTGACAGGGGCAGATGTGCTGGGGGTCGATATTGATGAAAAAGCAGTAAAACTTGCCTCGGATCTTGGCTACACAAGCCAAAAGGTTTCGTTTACTCACGACACACTCAAGGTACTCTCCCTAAAACTCGAAGTCATCCAGAAAAGCAACCAATGAACGATGTACTCGGTAATACGCTACTGATCGGTGCTGGCCCAGCAGCAATTCAAGTGGCTGTGATACTTTCACGCGGTTGGACACGGCAACTCGGTATTGCGAGTCGATGCTCTGATCATTGGTTCGAATTCCTACAGCAATACAAAAAATGTGGTCAAGTCTCTGTAAGCCCAGCCAAAACAGCATTAGCATCGCTGGCTGGTGTCGCGCATTTTGATCGATGTTATGAGCAATTAACACAGATTAACAATCAGTGGGATACCATAGTGCTTTGTGTTCCAGCTGATGCGTACCAGGAGGTATTGAAGCGCGTTCCATTGCAACAACTCGATAACGTTAGACGCGTGATACTTCTGTCTTCCTCATTTGGCTCGCACTTAGTTGTGAAACATCAATTTGAATATGCCAATCGTGATGTTGAGATATTGAGCCTCTCGACTTACTTTGCGGCGACCAAGAACATGGCTTGGGATAATAAGAGTTCAGCACTCGAAGATGCCAGTAAAAAACAGGCAATCAGTCGCGTGAGTGTCACAACCAAAGCGCGTAAGAAACGCATCTATTTATCGACCTATAATTCGCCCGTATACAATATGTCCACTAGCAATTCGGTTACATATGACTGCACTGCATTATCGAATAAATCGCGCGCAGTAAGCTCCTTAGTGGATATGCTAAATTCAGTCGATATTGAAGTGGTGACTTTAGCTGATTGTTTTAGTGTCGAGGCAAGAAGCATTACGGCTTATGTCCACCCTCCACTGTTTGTTAACGCATTTTCTTTAGCGCAAATATTGGAAAAAGACGGATCGCCAAAGTACATGTATAAGCTTTTTCCTGAAGGCCCCATTACCCCAACCGTCATGAAGGAAATGGTGCAATTGTGGAAAGACATTTCAAGCATCGTTAAAAAACTCAATGCCGAGCCCATCAACTTACTCAAGTTTCTAAACGATGATAACTACCCTGTTTTAGCGCAAAGCATTCCACGCTGTGACATTGAAAATTTCAGCCAATATACAACCACTAAGCAAGAATATTTGCTCTACGTGCGTTATGCCTCTATTTTGATCGATCCTTTTTCTGATCCTGACGAAGCTGGGCACTATTTTGATTTTTCAGCCGTGCCGTTTCCCAAAGCATCTTATCAAAACCATAGTCTTACCTTGCCCCGAGTCCCCGTCGAAGACATGAGGGCTATGTATGTTTTCTATTTCCTGAGCAAGGCGTTACAGCTTCCTGTTGTTGCGGTTTCACAGTTCATCGTTCGGTTTGAACAATGGTATGAACTGCACTGCCAGCAACCAATACATTCCCAAAATAACGATCTGATCGGCAATTTAAGGCAATCCTCTCAGCAGGTTGTCGACATTATTTTACGGTCACTCGATCACAAACTTTACCCAATAAAAATAAGAAATCATAATGAATAAAGGTGTTTTGTTGGCGATTGCATCCGCACTCGTTTTTAGTGCGATGAACGCACTGGTTAAAGCGGCAAGCTTAACGATTCCAAGTGCAGAAATTGTTTTCTTTCGCAGTATTATTGGTACCTGTTTGGTGCTGTTTTTGATGTTCCAGACACGAGTTACATTTTCAAACCAAGGAGTGCCACTGTTAGTGCTTCGGGGTGTATTTGGCGCGTTATATCTGCTTGCCTTTGTGTATACCATTGCGCATATTCCGTTGGCTGATGCGGCTATTCTGGCTTATTTATCCCCCTTTTTTGTGATTGTGCTTTCTAACCTTGTGCTCGGCGAACGCTTACCGACCAAAGCCAAGTTATTATTACCCATGATTTTAGTGGGCGTTGCGCTGGTGATTGACCCGTTTGGATTCAGTGCATTTAATATTTATGCTCTCGCTGGTATTGCGAGCGCGATATTTGCAGCAGGAGCCTCAATAACCATTAAGCAGCTCAGCAAAAACCACCATACGTATGAAATTATATTCTACTTTTTGGCGACCGCGACCGTAATATCAGCCGTGTTAATGAAAGATACGTTTGTCATGCCACAAGGCATCACATGGTTGTACTTGGTTGCGATTGGTGTGGTTTCGTTACTTGGGCAAATATTTTTAACCAAGGCCTTTACGAATGAAAATGCTGGGGTTGTTGCTGTGACGCGCTACATCGGACTCGCATTTAATATTTTATGGGGTGTCATTTTTTGGAACGAAATCCCTGATTGGTTAACCGCCTTAGGGGGAACGGTTATTGTTATTTCTTGCGTTCTACTGTCGTGGCCCAGCAAGGATCGGAAGCAAACGAACAAGGTCGCACAACCAGAGAATGCCGCATAACGCAAGAATGTATTGATCACCTCATTCAGCCGCTTCATCAATCAAACTTATACATTGCGCGTGATCTATATATGAATGCATGTTAAAACGTGACAGCTTTAATAAAATATATTTTGTTACCGAGAACGTGATGAAAAAGAGTGGTTTTACATTAATTGAATTAGTGGCTGTTATTGTCATTCTTGGTGTGCTCGCTGTCGTTGCTGCGCCTCGATTTTTAAACTTGCAAGAGTCTGCCAGAGTATCGGTACTTGAAGGTGTGGCTGGTGCTATGGAAGGAGTGATCACTCAGGTTAATGCCAAAGCGGCGATTGCTGGATTAACGCCTAGTAACTCAAACCCCACGGCGGGCTCTGGTAGTAATGCACAAGGTGATTATGTTATCGATTTTGGTATCGGTACAGTCGAAGTTGACTGGGCCACACTGTGTCCGGAGAGTGTCGGTGAGTCAGGGGGTGAGCTTACCATGCTCGACTTTCTAACATTAGGAACCACTGATGATTTTACTACCGCAATTGGTAATCGCCACACTGTCGTTGGTTTTGAGCACAATTTCTCTGACCAAGACCTAGGCAGCAACAATATTGAGGTTCTTCCCGAAGGTTGCTACGTCATTTATGACTCATTTGGGGGGAGATCAGGCGGGACCTGTCCGGCTGAAGGTTGTGAGTGTACCGTGAGAATTGAAAATACTGGCTGTTAGAATCTCTCTCGAAACACATAAAGAGCAAACTAATGTAAAGCGTTATTGCTTCTTTGACTGTGCGCTCTCTTTAATTTGACAAACCGTTCCATCTATATAGAAAGGCGAGCCATTGTGGCTCGTCTTTCTGTTGTTTACAGTCGTTGAGACTACAGAAGTTCTACCGACTGTTGAGCGATCACAATTTCTTCATTGGTAGACAATCCATTTGTATTGCTTGTGTGAGGGCGTGTTAGAACTATCCAACTAAAAACAGATTCAGCGTCTTTAATTATCGTACCGCCCAACCAATTCCCTCTAAATGAACTAAAATATTAGCGTTAGTGGATGTATCTAAAGAATAACGAAACTATTTAGGCTAGGTAGGATAATAATATGGGAAGACGAAACCAAGATACTATCGACGACGAGGTCGACTTTGCATCTTCAGAAGAGCTTGTTTCAACAACAGACCCCAGAGGGGTGATTACCTACGCTAATGACGCGTTTTGCTCAATTTCGGGATACTCACGTGACGAGTTAATCGGCAAAAACCATAATATGGTTCGACACCCAGATATGCCCAAAGAGGCTTTTTTTGATCTTTGGCAACACCTTAAACAAGGGCAGCCCTGGCGAGGCGCAGTAAAAAACCGATGTAAAGATGGCCGCTACTATTGGGTAGATGCTTTTGTTACTCCTATCTACAGCAACGGAGAAATCACGGGTTATCAGTCCGTGAGAAGAACCTTAGACACTAAGTATAAAAGTGCTGCGACTAAGATGTACAAAAGAGTTAAGCAAGGAAAGCCTATTCGTTCGAAGTCGGTTGACCTATTTGAAAAATACAAATTGTTGTTATTTTTGGTGTGCGGTATACCCATTATATATTTAACGTCTTATTCTTACCTATTCGCTATCTTATTGCTTCTTATGCCACTTCTTCTGTTCAGAGACGAAATATTCAGAATGGCTCGTTATACTAAAGAACAACAAGATAAATACGATAGTGTCTCAAGATACGTCTACTCTGGCGATAAACCTAACAGTGTATGCGACTTCCATGTAAAACTACTGGAAGGTCAAATCCGAACAATTATCGGGCGTGTTATCGACTCTAGCCACATACTTGCGGATGGCTCAACATCGCTTAACAATACCGTCACTCAATTAAAAAACTCGACAGAACAAGGTGTCGGGGAGCTATTGCAAATTTCAACCGCATCGGAAGAGATGACTCAAACAATCGATGAAGTTGCACAGAATACCGTGAGTTCAAGTCACAAAATGGAACAAGCTCATCGTGACTGTGAAGCGGCTACAAAGGCAATGCGACACACGATGGACGAAGTCAATGCGTTAGCAAAAGAAGTCGAAGAATCAGCGACGTCAGCCATTGGACTCTCCACCGAAGTAGAAAAGATCAGCGATATTATGCACGAAATCAAGGGAATATCGGAGCAGACCAACTTACTCGCTCTCAACGCAGCCATTGAAGCCGCAAGGGCAGGAGAACATGGCAGAGG
>NZ_JBNGCJ010000299.1:0-5705 GCF_049974785.1 Vibrio genomosp. F10 str. 9ZD137 | reverse complement strand
CCGGGTGTATTGCTTCATGAAGCGGTAGGCCATGGCCTAGAAGGTGATTTTAACCGTAAAGAGTCATCGGTTTTCTCTGGAAAAATCGGTGAAATGGTCACTTCTAAACATTGTACGATTGTTGATGATGGCACGTTAAAAGATTTGCGTGGTTCACTGAATGTGGACGATGAAGGGGTGAGTGGCCAATACAATACCCTAATAGAAAATGGTCAACTCAAAGGCTACATGCAAGACAAACTCAACGCTCGCTTAATGGGGGTTGCGCCTACGGGTAATGGTCGCCGTGAGTCTTACGCACATTTGCCTATGCCTCGCATGACCAATACCTACATGCTGCCTGGCGAACATTCGCCTGAAGAAATCATCTCGACGGTTAAAAGAGGCTTATACGCTCCGAACTTTGGCGGTGGCCAGGTTGATATCACATCAGGGAAATTTGTTTTCTCTGCGTCTGAAGCGTATATGATTGAAGACGGTAAAATCACGCATCCAGTCAAAGGCGCAACCTTGATTGGTTCTGGTATTGAAGCGATGCAGCAAGTATCTATGGTCGGCAACGATCTCAGTTTAGACCGTGGTGTGGGTGTTTGTGGTAAAGCCGGACAAAGTGTGCCTGTTGGTGTGGGACAGCCGACATTGAAACTCGATATGTTAACCGTTGGTGGTACTGAGTAATAAAAAAGGGAGAGCTTAAACTCTCCCTATTTTCTGCCTGCTGTTTCGCTTCTTCTTCGGCTTTTTCTAAATACCGTCGCGCTCGATTGGGCAACTCATACAACGTGCGCCACCGCGACCGCGACCAAGCTCATTTCCAGGAATGGTTAATACCTCAATCCCTGCTTTGTCGTATTTTTCATTGGTATACACGTTACGCTCATAACCGATAACCACACCGGGTTTCACGGTTAAAACGTTATTGGCATCGTTCCATTGTTCCCGTTCAGCTTCGTAACTATCGCCGCCGGTGGTAATGATCTTTAAATAATCCAACCCTAATGCGTTTTCAATGGCGTGAGTGTAGCTTGGTACTTTTTCCACGTTCATCTCGGTTGATCCGATGGCCTCGTTACTTTTGGGTGTGAGACGCCAGGTATCAAGATCTTTACGCATGATCTCCGGATAAACAGAGAACGTGTCGATATCCATGTGTGTCATGACCGTATCGAGGTGCATGCACGAGCGATGTTTAGGAAGATCAACTGCGATCACCTCTTTCGCTTGGCCATGTTTAAACAGGTTGGCTGCAAAGTTTTCGACACCTTGAGGGGTGGTTCGCTCAGAGATGCCAATCAGTACCGCACCATTGCCGATAACAAGGACATCCCCCCCTTCAATATTGGCATTATCATAATGAAGATCTTCGTTGCCAAAGTATTGAATAAAATCTTGCCCTGCAAAGACTGGATGCCAACGATAGATCGCGCGCAAATGATTCGTTTCACGTTGACGTGCCGCTTTCATCATTGGGTTGAGAGACACACCGCCATAAACCCAACAAGACGTATCTCGGGTGAACAAATGATTGGGAAGAGGTTCAATAACAAAGTCCAACGGTCTGTGCATTTTAGGCAGCATCGAAGACGATTGAATCTTAAGCTCGGAGTACGCTAAACCCCCTAATAGAACCGTTGCTAGGTGATCATTGGTCATTTCGTTTAGGTAATGACGCAAATCTTTTGCAAAGACAGGTCCATAGCGATAATCAGAAATTTGAGTGTTGAGCAGCCAGGTTTTTGCTTCTTCTATCGCCAGGGTATCGACCAGAAGATCATGCAACAGTAAAACTTCCACACCTTGATTAGTGAGCGTCTTGGCAAAAGCATCGTGTTCTTCCCCCGCGGCTTCGACAGCGAGCACATCGTCAAAAAGCAATTCGTGGCAGTTTGATGGGGTGAGGTGAGTGAGCGCACGCTCAGGTCGGTTTAATAATACTCGTCTTAACTGACCGACTTCAGATCCAACGTACAACTTACTCATTTCGTATCCTTACTAAAATTCCAGTCGTTAGTTATGACAAGCTTACGGTAAAGATGCAAGTGGCAATGTGGATGTGAATCACTGTATTAAGTTTATTTTTAAGATTTATTCCCTGTTATTTTGCTGTTGTATAGATATAAACTTTGCATTAAGTGCTAGTGATAGATTAATACCTATTGCGTGTCTATGCGTTTTCTTTATGTAGCATAGAAGAGAAATATTGAGCGAATCTCGAATAGATATTCACCTTAGAGGTAAACTGAGCAGATGTGTAAATCTTTATTCAAATTTGGAAAAATAATGATATTCAGTGTTTGACCATATTCACGCACTTTTTGCGTAAAAAAGATAAGGACACCCGTAAGATAAAACTCTGAATTTTACAATAGAGTGATGAATGTTGAAAAAATGTAAACCAGACAATAGCCGGGCAGATTATTCTACCGTTCTAAGATAAAGATCTTACAAGGATCGCTTTGTTGGTGGCAATTTTTCTCGAACCATGCGATATTTCGCAGCAATTATTTTCAATTTTATGAACACGATCCGGAGCACACACTATGTCTCACGCAGATGACTATCTATCAGTAGAAGACTTAATTGAGATTCAAAAGGAAGAGACTCGCGATATCATTCAAGCCTTGTTGGAAGATGGTAGTGAACCCGATTCGCTGTACGAGATTGAACATCATTTATTTGCAGAAGATTTTGCTACGTTAGAAAAAGCAGCAGTAGAAGCCTTTAAGATGGGCTTTGAAGTTCTAGAAGCAGAAGAGACTGAAGATGAAGATGGCAAAAAGCTTCTTTGTTGTGATGCCACAATGCAATCAGCTTTAAATGCCGCAACGATTGATGCGCAAGTAGAAAAGTTGGTTAATCTTGCTGAGAAATACGACATCATCTATGACGGCTGGGGCACATACTACGAAGGCGAAGATGCGTTGTTTGATGAAGAAGATGACGGTGAAGAAGACGAAAAATAACCGCTGAGTTATATATTTTAAAAAAACCGAGCAAAAATTGCTCGGTTTTTTAATGCTTCCAATTTGAATGAAATCAGTATTAATGTTGTGATCTACTCAAATTCATTACCTTTATTGTCGAGCTCACGGTGACCACACGTTTTACATGTCACATAACGATCCATGTTGTAGTAATGCCCGCCGTTAATAAACTCTCTCAAGAACAGTAAGATTCTACCGCGCATGGTTGTCTGTGTATCGTAGCTGCTAGGCTTGCGTACTAGGACTTCACCGTGCTTGGTGTCTTGATTGCATTGTTTACAAAAGTGAGTAGCTGGGTATGACATAGTGCGGTCCTTTTGGTTGAAAAAATAGGCAAGAAACAGCCAAAAATACACACCACCAATACGTCAGCATCACAATCATTAATATGCTATATGTTGGCGTAGTTGCTCAAACTGAGTGTTAGCATTAGTCGAGGCAAGTCACGATATTGATGCGCTTTTCACCACTATCAGTTAGTATCTGTAGCACAAACTTTGTGAAGACGATTCGAGTGAAGTAAGGCAATGGGATTATGTTAAAAGTAGCGATCAATGGATTTGGCCGTATCGGTCGTAACATTCTGCGTGCACTGTATGAAAGTGGTAAAGACCATCAAATTAAGATCGTTGCTGTCAATGAGCTAGCTCAGCCAGATGCGATGGCTCACCTTCTTCAATATGATACTAGCCACGGTCGATTTGGAAAAAAAGTGACGAATGATCAAGAGCATATGTACATTCATCACGGTGATAAAACCATAGATACGATTCGCATTCTTCATTTGGCGGATATTGAATTATTACCATGGCGAGATCTCGACGTTGATCTTGTTCTCGATTGCACTGGCGTTTATGGATGTCGTGCCGATGGCGAGGCGCATATAGCGGCAGGGGCAAAGAAAGTGTTGTTTTCACACCCTGGTGACAGCGATCTTGATAACACCATCATCTATGGCGTTAACCACGACACCTTAACTCAGAATGATAGAATTGTGTCTAACGGTTCTTGTACAACAAATTGTATTGTTCCAATCATTAAGGTGCTTGATGAGCACTTTGGTATTGAGTCGGGGACGATCACAACCATTCACTCTTCGATGAATGATCAGCAAGTGATCGATGCTTATCACAGTGATCTGCGCCGAACCCGTTCCGCCAGCCAATCTATTATTCCGGTCGATACTAAGCTTCATAAGGGGATTGAACGGATTTTTCCGAAATTTTCCAACAAATTTGAAGCCATTTCTGTCAGAGTTCCCACAGTAAACGTCACAGCTATGGATTTAAGTGTCACAATTAATACAAATGTGAAAGTTAATGACGTAAATCAAACCATTTTGACCGCATCTCAGTGTACATTAGATGGCATTGTTGACTATACTGAAGCGCCGCTTGTTTCTATCGACTTTAATCACGATCCTCATAGCGCGATAGTCGATGGTTCACAAACACGAGTAAGCAATGGGCACCTTGTTAAGATGCTCGTATGGTGTGATAACGAATGGGGCTTTGCGAATCGTATGCTGGATACCGCGCTCGCAATGCAAGCATCCCAGTTCAAATAGAATGGAAAGGATGCCGTGGAGAAATGTTTATTTCTAAGGTTGAAATAAAGCGATGTATCTCCATATAAGTACCAGTTTGAAGAATTATTAGGCTCGGCAGGGTTGCCGGGTTTCCAAAAACTTTATTTATTAAATTATTTGAGAGGACAAACATGTCTGTAATCAAGATGACTGACCTGGAACTTGCAGGTAAACGCATTTTCATCCGTGCTGACCTTAACGTGCCAGTAAAAGACGGTAAAGTAACTTCAGATGCACGTATTCTTGCATCGCTACCAACTATCAAACTGTGCTTAGAAGCTGGCGCAAAAGTTATGGTTACTTCTCACCTTGGTCGTCCTACTGAAGGCGAATACAACGAAGAGTTCTCTCTAGCTCCTGTTGTTAACTACCTAAACGACGCACTAGATTGCGACGTTAAACTCGCTAAAGATTACCTAGATGGCCTAGAGCTAAACGCGGGTGAACTGGTTGTTCTTGAAAATGTTCGTTTTAACAAAGGCGAAAAGAAGAACGAAGAAGCACTTTCTAAGCAGTACGCAGCACTGTGTGACATCTTCGTAATGGATGCATTCGGTACGGCTCACCGTGCACAAGCTTCTACTCACGGTGTTGGTACTTATGCACCTATCGCGTGTGCGGGTCCTCTTCTTGCTGCTGAGCTTGAAGCGCTTGGTAAAGCAATGGACAACCCAGCACGTCCATTAGTGGCTATTGTTGGTGGTTCTAAAGTATCAACTAAGCTAACGGTTCTTGAGTCTCTTTCTAAAATCGCTGACCAACTGGTTGTTGGCGGTGGTATCGCGAACACTTTCATCGCTGCTGAAGGCCACAACGTAGGTAAGTCTCTATACGAAGCAGACCTGGTTGAAACGGCTCAAAAGCTCATGAAAGAGTGTGCTATCCCTGTAGCGACTGACGTTGCATGTGCAAAAGCATTTGATGAAAATGCTGAAGCTGAAATCAAGCACGTTTCTGAAGTTCAAGACGACGACATGATCTTCGACCTTGGCCCTGATTCAACAGCGGCTCTAGCTGAAATCATCGGCAATGCTAAAACGATTCTTTGGAATGGCCCAGTTGGCGTATTTGAATTCAAAAACTTTGAAGCAGGTACTGCTGGTATTTCTAAAGCAATCGCTGACTCTGCAGGT
>NZ_JBNGCJ010000298.1:0-2306 GCF_049974785.1 Vibrio genomosp. F10 str. 9ZD137 | reverse complement strand
GCTCTTCCTGTACGGCCGATACGGTGAACGTAATCTTCAGAAATATTGGGTAAATCGAAGTTTACAACTTGAGGAAGTTGAGGGATATCAATACCGCGAGCAGCAATATCAGTGGCAACGAGAACGCGAATCTCACCGGATTTAAAGTTGGCCAATGCTTTGGTTCTTGCACCCTGGCTCTTGTTACCATGAATAGGAGCAGACGTAATGCCTTGGTCGTTGAGGTAATGGGATAGTTTGTTTGCCCCATGTTTTGTGCGGCTAAACACCAAGACTTGCTGCCAGTCTCCGTCTTTGATCAGTTTAACCAGCATCGGTGCTTTTTGGCGTTTATCCGCCGGGTAGATACATTGCTCAACCGTTCTTGCGGTAGAATTTGCCGGGCTAACTGAAATTTCTACAGGGTTATTCACTAGGCCTTTCGCCAGCTCTTTGATTTCATCAGAGAAAGTCGCAGAGAACAGCAAATTTTGACGCTGTTTAGGCAGTAGATTCAAAATTTTACGAATATCGCGGATAAAGCCCATATCAAGCATACGGTCTGCTTCATCAAGAACAAGCACTTCAAGTTGGCTGAATTTAATCGCGTTTTGATTGAACAAGTCAAGTAAGCGACCTGGTGTTGCAACAAGCACATCGCAGCCTTGACGTAATCTCATAAGTTGAGGGTTAATCTTAACTCCGCCAAAAACCACAGAAGAGCTAAGCGGCAGGTGGCTGCTATAACGAACAACGTTTTCATTGATTTGAGCTGCAAGCTCACGCGTTGGTGTCAAAATGAGTGCGCGAACATGGTTACTTTTTACTTTCGGGCCGTTAATAAGGCCTTCTAAAATTGGAAGTGTAAAGCCTGCTGTTTTACCTGTACCCGTTTGAGCTGCTGCCATTACATCTTTTCCCTCAAGCACGGCCGGAATAGCTTGTGCTTGGATTGGGGAAGGCGTGTCATAGCCTTGTTCTTTAATTGCTTTTAAAATTGGAGCAGAAAGACCGAGTGAGGTAAAACCCATATATATGATTCTCAATTAACAATGAAATGAATAGTGGCTTGCAAGTCGCATGTGTTCTTATTGTGAATAAGAAATAGAAAGCAAGATTTGCTAGGGATAACTTACTAGGTGCGACAAAAAGTGCGCCATTTTGAGGCTTTTGGTCGTTAACATCAACCGATATTTCACGATCTCGAAAAACAACGGGTAATTCAATGAAAAGGCGTTGAATTCCTAACATACCGACGTCCTGATCAAGCATCAAAGCATCGAAACGAATCCATTCAAATATGACAAACAAAAAAAAGCAGGCCTAGGCCTGCTTTTTCAATAATCTGTCAAAATCGACAAGCTTATAGACAAACAACGTTTGCAGCTTGAGGACCTTTTTGACCTTGTTCAACGTCAAAAGAAACTTTTTGACCTTCAGCAAGAGTCTTGAAACCGTCAGAAACGATTGCACGGAAGTGAACGAATACGTCAGCGCCGCCGTCGTCTTGAGAAATAAAACCGAAACCTTTAGTTTCGTTAAACCATTTTACGTTACCAGTTGCTTTAGACATGATGTCTCCTTAATTTTCAAAATAATTCGCATATAAATGCAGTTGTAGCCAATAGAATCATTTATGTGGTGTTGCGATATATGGAAGGAAAGACTCCATGAACAAGCTGGTAAGCTGATGCTCGAGGATTTTCAAATACATAACACGTCATTCATATAAATAGGTCTGATATCAGGCCGAAACGAATACTAGCACACTCGAAGAGAATGTGGAGTGTTTCTTTGAAATAATTAGCAAATCGAACACTCTCAGAGCAATGGTCACGGCCATTGAGCAATTTTTGTTTAGTTAATGAGTCGCAGCCCATGAGGGAGTGCATCACCAAAGATTTTCTTTGTTTCTGTCTCTGATAATTCGGTCACTTCCTGCACCAAACTTAGCCATGATTCCGGCACTTTACTCTTCTTTAGTTTAGCGATGACATCGGTTCTATAGTCGTCGGAAATATCAAATAAACGGTCCCCAGTTTTTCGACAGATCATCACGCAAGCAAAAGCAATCATGGGCTCTTTTTGCCAATTTTGTTCGAGTAATGTTGGTAACCACTGTTCGGCTTGTTCACGAGGTATTACCGTATGCTGGCTACCATATAACGGTGTTCTGGACGCTAATCTTCCTACTGCCCACCAATGAGCCTGTTCAAACTGGCCGTGATTAATGGCCTTGCTCATAAACCAACTGGTCAGCAGAACCTTATCTTCTACGTCTAAGTGCTCTAGCGACGCAGCGAGCCGTACCATCGATTCATAACCGT
>NZ_JBNGCJ010000297.1:0-18263 GCF_049974785.1 Vibrio genomosp. F10 str. 9ZD137 | reverse complement strand
CCGCTCTTCCGATCTTGAAATCGAATCGCCTAAGAAGCAAACTAAACCGGTAAGCAAGCCTAGTTCTCTGCAAGCTGATTTCCTGGCTATGACACCAGAACAACGCCAAGAGTTCGTATCTTGGGCGGTGAAAAATCTAAATAACTGATCGTGATGATGAGTTATTGGTAGCTTGTCGATGGCTTGAGCATTATTTAGCGAGTATTTAACGATCATTCCGATTGTAGTATTACTTATCAGTGCTAAAATAATGCGCAAATTTTAGCGCTAACGACTCGGTAAAATGTTGTTAGCGTACTAAGTCATCAAGACAATCAAGGTATTTTAAATGACGGTTAAAACTCGTTTTGCTCCTAGCCCAACTGGCTATCTTCACGTTGGTGGTGCACGTACTGCACTTTACTCTTGGCTATTCGCTAAGAACCAAGGTGGTGAATTCGTTCTACGTATCGAAGACACGGACCTTGAGCGTAACTCTCAAGAAGCGGTTGATGCAATTCTAGAAGGCATGCAATGGATGGGTATGGAATGGGATGAAGGCCCTTACTACCAATCTAAGCGTTTTGACCGTTACAACGAAATGGTTGATAAGCTACTTGCTGAAGACAAAGCATTCAAATGTTACGCGTCTAAAGATCTGCTTGATGAAATTCGTGCAGAGCAAGAAGAAAACAAAGAAATGGCTCGTTACGATGCGAACCACCCTAAAATTGTTGCAGCAAACGAAGCAGCAAAAGAAGGTGATGCATGCGTTATCCGTTTCCGTAACCCTAAAGAAGGCAGTGTAGTATTTGATGACCAAATCCGTGGTCGCATCGAAATTGCTAACAGCCAACTTGATGACCTAATCATTCGTCGTACAGACGGTGCTCCAACTTACAACTTCGTAGTTGTAGTGGATGACTGGGATATGGGTATTACACACGTTGTTCGTGGTGAAGACCACATCAACAACACACCTCGTCAAATCAACATCTACGAAGCACTAGGCGCGCCAGTTCCAACTTTCGCTCACTGTGCAATGATTCTTGGTGATGACGGTGCGAAACTTTCTAAGCGTCACGGTGCCGTTTCTGTCATGCAATACCGCGACGAAGGTTACCTACCCAATGCACTAAACAACTACCTAGTTCGTTTAGGTTGGTCTCACGGTGACCAAGAGATCTTCTCTCAAGAAGAGATGATTGAATTCTTCAGCTTGAATGCAATCAGCAAGTCTGCATCTGCATTCAACACTGAAAAACTGCTTTGGTTGAACAACCACTACATCAAGACTTCTGAGCCTGAGTACGTTGCAAAATACCTGCAATGGCACCTAGACGCACAGAAGATCGATACCACAAACGGCCCTGCGATCACTGACGTGATCACGCTAGTTGGCGAGCGTTGTAATACGCTTATCGAACTTGCTGAGCAGTCTCGTTACTTCTACGAAGATTTCTCTGAGTTTGAAGCTGGCGCAGCGAAGAAGCACCTACGTGGTGTTGCTAAAGGCCCACTAGAGCTTGCTCTTGCTAAGGTTGAAGCACTTGAAGAGTTCACTACAGTAAACATCAAAGAGGGCGTGATTGCCGCTGTATGTGAAGAGCTAGAGATCGGCATGGGTAAAATCGGTATGCCACTTCGCGTAGCAGTAACAGGTGGCGGTCAGTCTCCTTCTGTTGATGCAGTGATTGAGCTTGTTGGTAAAGAGCGCGTAATCGCTCGCATCAAGATGGCTCTTGAGTTCATCGCTGAGCGTGAAGCTAACGCTTAAATAGTAGCTTGCTTGCGTTAAACTGAACCGCAGTCCTCAAGATTGCGGTTTTTTTAGCGATTTAAACTTTACGTTATTTTAAATCGATACTGTTCAAACGCCCCATAAATTCTAAAATTTCTAAATTTTCTTTGTTTGCTTCCAGTAATGCTTTTTTGGTCTTGGTGTAAGCACCTAATCGACCATGTTTACTGATCGAACACACGACGCTCTTATAAACGAGTTTTCCTGTCTGATCATACGTTCTCCAAGCCGCAATGTAGCATTCATCTTTTTTATTGGGTTCATCCCGAGTTGGGCGAGGTTTAAAAATGATCTTGGGCTCAAGGGAGTGGGGGAGCCGAGTCATTAAATAAGGATCTTTGAGTAACCGACGCCAAAATTTGCCCCACATTGCGCTGCCGAGTTCGTTGCGAAGCTTAATGGCTTTTTTTAGGCCTTTATTATCACCAATACGTATGTATCCAACCGAACGATGAAGCACGCTATCATCGGGCGTGTGTATATGGATCTTATACGCCGTTTTGGCTTTTGAGATAAAGCGGTGGCCAGTATTCGTAATGAGATTGCTTTTTTTCATAATTGTTTTTGCAATGAACTTATTATGCGTTGTTGTGCAGTAAATACTTTACCGAATGAAGCTGAAGTCTACTTCAATCATAGTTGCAAAAATCAGAGTCGTGTGAAGATTTTATAAGGAATAAAAATGCCTTAGCAGCATAAGCTACTAAGGCATTGTTTTATATGGCGCTCTCTACAGGATTCGAACCTGTGACCTGCCCCTTAGGAGGGGAGCGATATAATCATTTGTAAATATTTAAAATATAATTAAAACAGTTGCTTGTAAGGTTATACTTATTTCATAGCATAATATATAGCACTTAATTGTTTGTTTTTTAATTAGCAATTATAAATATTTTGCTACAAAAATGGCGTCCCTGAGACGATTCGAACGTCCGACCTAGCGCTTAGGAGGCGCTTGCTCTATCCAACTGAGCTACAGGGACATCAGTATTTTACCTTATCATTTCCGCTCTAAAACCAACAACTAAACTCATGAGCTGATTGAAGCTAATGGGTTAAATTACAGCACTATCTTTTGCTCAATTCTAAGTTGGTCGTCTTTTTCTAAATTTTTTTCGTCAAAGTTTTTCGAGTATTTCCTTGTAAGTATGCTCTCAAATTTTTGATTAGAGGCCTTGCAAAAAACTATTTATATTTAGGTGGTTGAGCACATTTCTGATTACCAATGAGCCTGATTGTTACGTATGAATAGTGAACGATAAATGTATACCAATTTCATTAAGTGATTGATTTTATTGATCTTTGTGTTTGATTTTTTAATTGGGTATTGATATTGTGTTAGTAAGATAATCAAACATGTTCTGGGGAGAAGCATGTAAAAAGAGGAAAGTCGCGATGTACACATTGTCTTCGTATATAGAAAAAATCAAACCAAGCATTAAAAGCGAATCAGCTCATAGTTCATGGGTTTCAGAGCGTTCACGTTTCAATGTTATTCAACGAGATATAGGGCACTGGAAGCTCAATGAGATAACACTGAGTGAGGTTGAGCTTTGGGTGAATAGCAAGACATCGTCTAAGAAAACAAATGCAGCCCCGCAACCGTGGTCACCCAAAACTCGCAATAATTACTTCAGTACACTTTCAAAAATCATGGATTACGCGATTAAAGAAGAGCTTATCCGTGAGTCGAAGCTAAAGAACTTGAGTCGTTCTAAACCAGATTGTGAAGCGCCACAGCCATTCACCCAAAAAGAAATCTTACTTATATCTAATCATGAGCCGACCTCTCATCAAGCGAGATTGATATTTGTTTTAGCCGTGACAACTGGATTAAAAATCAGTGAGTTAATTGCATTAGGCTGGGAAGATATTAATTTCCACACCAAAACGTTATTTGTTCGCAGAGTGAAAAATAAAGCAAGCGGCAATTACGAAGTTCCAAAAAGTGATGCGGTACAAAGAAAGGTCGAACTGAATGATATGGCGATTGCTGCATTGAGGGCAGTACAAAAGTACACAGGAGAGCGCAGGCAGAAAAGAGTAAAAGTGATGCAAAGAGACAACCATACCACTAAAAAGGTAGGCGTTAAGTTTGTCTTTTATAATGCGCGATCCGATAAGCCTTTCACTGATCCTACGCAGTACGCAAAAATGTTTTTTACGCCACAGCTGAAAGCTCTGGGTATTCGACACAGAGGAGCAAAGCACACAAGGCATACTTTTGTTGTTGAAGCGATTAAGAAGGGAATGACCAAGGATTATATTCGAGTTCAGCTTGGTTGCCGCCGTGATGATCTGTTTAATCTACACAGTAAAAAGAATGAAGAGGTTAAGTGCACAGAGTCTATAGATTCTTCTGCTGACTCGCTGCCGAACTTAAATGAAAGCAAAGACATTATTGATGAAAATAATGAGCAACCAGAGAAACCCAAAGTACCGTTTATCAGTTGGTTACTTAACCTCTTTGTGTCGAATCGGAATGCGGCGCTGAAGATGTAACTGTCACTAGACCAACGATCGGTTAATCGCTCAAACCACCAATTTACCAAAAACAATAATAAGAGAGTAAATTATGAAACTTGTGAAAATCGGAGCTTTGCTCCATAGATTGACTGACCTTGAAAAAGGTACAGGAAATCATAACCAGCTAAGCTGTACTGGCACTTTTGTCTTCGAAAAAGATGCCATTACAGCAGCTGGCCAGAATAATATTCTGGACTTAGTTCTTCGCCACCTCCAAATGGAGGTGAAGCATGACCAGTACTAAACACTTCAAAGCCATCCGTTTCTTTTATCGCCAAGTCAATTTTACGCACCGCAGCACTGACAGGCCAAAAGCCTTGCGCTCAATTAGACACAGCTTAAGAGTTGCGGCAGATAAAACGAAAAAGTTGGAGTGGCTTCCTGAGTTTGCATCAGAAAACAGAATTTGGCTTCCTCTATACGGGGTGCTGCCGCTTGCCAGAATCAAGCTTAAGGATAGAGAATCACTCGCCCAGTTCATTGCGCCAAAACCTAGAATTGCCAACAAAACCAGATTGCAGGCTCAATTGAGTGACAGTAAACGTAAGTTGAAAAAGGCGCTCAAGTCCGAAGAATCAAATGGAAACATCAAAATTGCGTTGGTGCTATCTCATTTGATTGAACACCCACGTGACAAAGTCATTAAACTTGATATTAAACGTGTGGCTAAATTAAACATGAAGCGTCACTCACAGCGTCTCAGAGCTATTGAACGATACATTTCCGTACACAATCAGTTAGTTGCTACCCCAGTGAATGAGAATAGCGTTTGCGTGCAAGAGGGTATACTAAAAATCCCCCATCAGTGGGATATCTGCACTGACATTGTTTCAGCAGACGAGTACATCGAAATCACCAAAGGATTTCTTGAGTGTTATTTTTCTGAGTATCCGATCAATGCAATTGTGTACCACCATGACGAGCGCCAATTTGATGCGCAGAGTGGTTGTTACACTGACACTGGTGCACATACACACTATTACTTGTCCGCACGAAACAAAGAAACCAAGCAATACGACCTCAATAAAGCGCAAGTTAGAGCTGTGAATACTTTTATGAAAAAGAGCGGTGCTAAGGTGAGCTTACTCAATGAAAACGTTGATGATGTAAACCTAACGCGTAAGCAGAGTCAGCTATTTGGCGAGTATTTTCAAAAAATGCTGTATGACTATGTCAACGAGCACCTATTGGCGAAAAAAGGTTTGAAAGCAGTATTTGCACCAGAAAGTGTTCGTCGCTCTGCTCAGCGTCAGCACATGAACGATCAAGCAAAGCAGCCGAAACACTTGCGAGAGTATAATTTGCTTCATATGAACACGCAGAGTGCAAAGAAGCACTTAAAAGAGCTTGAGCATCGAATGAAGTTTTTGAAACGTGTAGTTGCTGATACCGAAGCGGTTGCTGCTCAGAATCTTAGCTCTGTACTCAAAGATGTTTACGTTCGAACTTACTGCACTCAGAAAGGTTTCGATAGAGAAGCTGCGAAGTATTTGCTGAAGGTATCTCAAGCAACGCAGGATCATTTATCTTTGGAGATGAAAGAGCTGCTGCATAAAGTTGCGGTAGAACTCGATGATAAAGATTTGGCATGTCAGTTAAAGCCACCGGCTTAAATGTAAGGTTTATCAAGGGCTCGATTATATCGAGCCCTTTTCGAATCGAATAAATGTGTTTGATTTAGTTATCTATGGGGAGTGTACTAAATTGGTTCTGCCCCGAAACGTGATAGAAAGCAAAGTGTGAATAGAAATTTTTAGCAAGATAGCATCATAGATTAAGGAGAATCATTAATGAATTTGTTTTCTCGGTTGTACAAGTATCAGTCATCAGATTTACGCAGTCAGTTAGAAAATTTTTGCACAGAAGGGTTATGTGACATCCTCAATCGTATGACTCTTGAGCAACAGAGTGCTTTTTTAAAAGGTTTAAATGTATCTACTGATGTCGATGAGTCTATATTTTGGCAAACACAATATTCCATTATTGTTGATGGAGGCACACGCTACCCAGACCTTGTTGGGAGTATCGATAACTCGGTCGTATATTTGATTGAAGTTAAAATAGATGCTCGATTCACAACTGGTATTGATGAAAATGGTCAGGACGTTTCTCAGTTGGAGATTTATGATAAATGGTTAAGTGAGCATGCCTCCCCAGTTCATAATCCAAACTTAATTTTGTTAACTAACAAAACGCTACCTGAACAAGGATTTGAGGATTTGTCATCTCATAAGTATCAGATTAAAAAAAGAAAAGTGCTTTATTGGCAAGATGTTTATGACCAACTTTCAACTGCTGACAATATTTGTTGTGTCCAAGATTATAGGCATTTTTTAAAACATCAAGGATTAGCAATGGAGCTACCAAATAGACAAGATTTTGCAGTCATGGAACTGCTTTATAATGGCGCAGGGCGTCGCTTAGAAGGGTTAATGGGGGCAGTATTCGAGAAGTTAAGACAACAATATGCTAACGAACCATTATTTAATTGGAATCAAGAGGATAAATGGCGGTACGGTGGAAGCAGAGCCGATTGGGGCGCTGCGATCTGCTGGAGTTGGGTGATTTTAAATCAATCACCGTATCAATACTTCTATTGGGGAATCCAGTTTCCTGAGTTAGATACGGAGTGGAACACACTTGAACAATTTTCAAGTAACGGCTCATCACCTCAGATTGTGTTTGGGTATGTGACAACTGAAAAAGAATATACCAAGAAAGCATTAGATGCATTTTCTTCTCAAGGATATAACGTAGGTACTGAAGTTGACGGGGAGACTACCATCGTTCATCGAGGGCTTCCTTTAAATAAGCTTCTCGAAGAAAGCTACAATATTGATACAGTGGTTGACTGGTTATCTTCTGATATAAATCAAGCGTTAGAGGTTATTCGATCAAAACTATAGAGTGCAGAGCCTTACTCTCAGAACAGCTCTACATTATCTTTAATGGTATTGAGTCATTCTAGTATATTGCTAGCTGGCTCATTTTCGTCCAGATCCTTGCTGGCGGGACTACTTAATGACAGGGCTACTTAACTCAGAATTGCACCAATTAGCTAGCTGGATGTTGATCTCAAGCCTAGCAACCTGACTTATTTTTTTCATATTGGCAAATGTGTCGAATATTGCTTATTTAAACCTATAGAAAATGTAAAACAACATAGTTCACAAAAACGGAAGAAATAGATGTGAATAATAACTAATATGTATGTTTTATATTTCTTATTTTCGCTTAATGCTATGTTAACCTTATATTTTTTAGTGGTTTACTTCACCTTTTAGTAGTTGCTTTTTAAGCACGCAATGGATTGATTGCATATCTAATATTGTTTAACCTGATTAATTATTAACTACTTGCTTTTTGATATTTATACCGCTAACTGGAGTCAATAATGATTAAATGGTTTAACTCCTATTCAGTACTAAGCCTCGTTGTACTTTTGGTGAGCTCTTCAGTAAATGCTTATCAGTCTGGAAACTACCCAAAGTTTGCTACTGCTAAGCTGTTTAGTTCAGGTGAAGCAGTTAATGCTAAGCGCAACGTTGTAGCTTATGCGATAGAGAATGGAAACGCTATTGACCTTCAATTCAATTCTGAATTTCTAGGTGCGCGTAAATTCCTTTTCCCCGAAAAAAACTTTGGCTCTTCATACAACGTAGAAAAAGTTGCCTCTCAGGCGTTCATAACTGCCACTTCTGAAGTGATCAGTAAGTTTATATGCGCAGAATATCGTTTCAGAAATAGATTACCTTCTGCCACTGATTGTAATGGCTTTTCTCTAGATGAGAACAAAAGAGAGGGGATGCCATTTGTTTCAGGGCAGTTTACTTCAAGTCGTATAGAGGCAAATCTAGATGACAGAGCTAACGGTGTTAGTTTTCATATTTACCTTAAGAGCTCTCAAGAAACCCCATTAAGTTCTGCTTTTGGAAGTGTCCATGAATTAGGGACATTCTTTGGTGGCTTCTCTGGAAGAAAGAATTTAATACTGAGTGTTACTTTGGATGCATATTGGTGGAGCAAAGACACACAAAGAAGCGAAGTGATAAACGCTCAGCCTGAAGTGTATTTTATTGTGCTTCCTTCATCTTCCGAGCTTTCTAAGGCCGCGAATCAGAAGCAATCGGCTAAGCTGGGGCTAGAGAAAGCTAAAATTCTAATCATTGGTCAACGATGATTGTGGTGAACAAGAAATTACTTATTTGAGACAGTTGTTGTGAGACGTAGATTATATTATTTAACTAGTAAAAATGCAGGATGATAGGATTATGCTTTTAGATAAAATTAAAAACACCAAGGGTGAGATCAAGGAAAATGAAGAGAAAATTCGCAATAAAAATGATTTGATTAACGAGCGCGGTGAAGTTGTAAATAAAGCTGGCAATAAAAAGGAATTAGTTATGATCGCTCTCGGCTTTTTCTTTCTTCTCGGCTTAACATCTATTGTTTATACCTACAATCAAATCGAAGTGTACACTACGCTTGGTAAAGTTATTATATTCGTTAACACTGGCGTCGGTGTCGCGGCCTTCGCGGCAGCAAGTGTTTATGCCTTACGCGTAAATTCTGCTGAGGGTAAACTTAAAGAAAGACAAAGTGTACTAAAACACGAACTGGACCAATTAGGTACAAAAGCGGAAATTCTTGAGAGGGAGTATCAAAATTTAGAGAGCGAGCTACAATGGGAGGGGGAAGTGGTGTCCTCGTTAGCGGAGTGTTCATCCCATACAAATAATAGTATAGCGCTAGCAAGCGAAAGGCTTGCCTTAGCAGATGAGCATATAGAAACTGCGCACAAACACTTTAAAGACGGGAGGTTTAGCCCTTTTTGGGATAGCATTGAGAGCACTTTGGTGGTGCTTGATGAATTCCATCAGTCGGTTAATAATATCAACAAACACAGTAAAGAGTACAGAAAGCTACTGAATAGTCTTTATGATGGAAGTGATATTCATCCATCGTTTCAGATTCCACCATTGCCAGCCACAATAGATACATCAAAGCAATTGGAAGCGGTGAGCATATTGAGTAGTTCGATGCAAAAACTGGTCTCAGATGCCCAAGCCAACATCGGTTTTGCATCTATATTTGAAATGAAGAAGACGAACTCACTACTCATTGCTGGCTTCACCTCATTAAGCGGTGCTATAGAGGGTATTGGGGATACCATTACTGAGCAACTGTTTATTGTGTCAGATGAACTTAGAAACCTTGATCACTCATTGATACAAGCTCACAACGAAAACCAGAACCTTCAATTACAATTGCATGTAGATAATGTCGCTCTTCAAAAAGAGAGCGTCCGTATTCAAAAAGACCTTGCGAGAACTGTTGATGTTATCAACAGGCGGTATCGTTCTCAGGCAGGCGAATTCGTTGTGTGAGTTGGAATATAGCCATGACGACTTAGCAAACGCTCTGATTTTTTCGCAGGGCAGGTAGAGCTTGCGTAACTATTATTATGGGTAGTCAATCTTCCTTCTGTTGTAATAAAGCGATTCAGATCTTATCACCAGCTTCGAATTAGCATCATCCATTTCTTGGAGGAACTCTGAATCGCTAGATATACTGCCACTTTGGAGTATCCGACCCATGCTGATCCCACAGGGCTACGTTGCTAGCACTTAAAGTTCCAAGGTAGAAGTGCATCAAAATCTGGCTTTGCTTCCGCTAGTTCCTTCATACATTCGGCATTTGACCATGTAATCACTGGGTTTTAGCAGCGTGTTTAGTTAAGTTGCTCATTAAGTTTAGCGGTCATGATCAGTCAATGTATTGAGCACTATTTCTCTAATCAACCATGTGAGCTTAACTTTGCTCACTACACTTCACAAACGCTTCAGCAATTCGTTGGGCAAACTTGTTGTTTGGAACAATAAGAGCATCAGTATGAGCGTTAGTCCCTCTACTGAAAAAATATACATAATTGTTTTGAATACGTATCTTTTGTGGATTAGAAAGGCTGTACAGGGTTATGTCGTTTTGGTTTTTTATAACTTTTACAGTGCAGTCGTCAATCTCATAGCTCTCATTAGCAAGTGAACCATGTGAAAAAAGGGCAAGCATCGCCGCTATACTCAATAATCTTAAATTCATATTTTTCTCCTAAAGCAATATTTAAAAAATCCACTTTTGGTTATTCTTCTTTTGCTATCAGCAGTTTTACTCGCCTATTTAGATATTAAATTGTGACTAATAACCTTTCGGTTCAGTCTATCAAATAACCACCTCTATTTCTTTTGTAGCGTAACCACGAGTACTTCTTTGTTGAGTAAATGTGCGCTAAATTACATTAATAATTGTCTTGATTGATACTTCTGTTGATAGTGCGCTGATCCAGTGATATTGGACACTCTCGTAGGCAGTTTTAGGCATATTTTTAATAATTTATACTTTGCTAAATTAGCAAGCTCGCAACTCGGTTTTGTCCAGAAATGTGTTACAGAGCGGAGCCATGCTCTGTGATCACCAGGGGATTTTGACGGGACTAAATTGGCTTACCTTTTAAAGTAGTTAATTAAACTTTGGAAGGGGCTAAGGATGTTCTATATGGATTCTAAATCCCAATTTACTGTCGATATCATTAGCAAAGTGTAAAAGGATACTCCATGGTATCCTTTTTCACGCGCCGAAAAGTGTTGTCAACGCCGGCTTAAAACTGACCCACTTTATGGCGCATTAAAGTGTACTCACCCACCTAAGTTGAAGAGCTTAAACCCTATCCCGAGAACAAAAAGAATCGCAGATGAATAGGCAAAGGCAGAGCTTATTAGCATAGTCAGGTGCTCCTTACGAGAAGCGAGCTTGCACTCTCTCTTAAGTTGCGGATACCTCATTGAATAGGAAATGAAACGAGAGCCTCGGCCAAAGGATAGTGAATCTGCCATTTTTGACTCTTCAAAACTAAAGGCCTTATTGTAGTGTATTAGCTTTTTTGGCCACAAAGTCAAAGGTTAAAGTCTTTGCGTATGACGCATGTGAAATGGCCAATCTGAGTGTTGGCGTCAATGAGATGCCTTCGCTTACCCTACAAAACCTAATGTGTATTACTATCTGTTAGAACAAAAATAAGAACAATAAGCCGTTTATGTTCAAAGATAATTTAATGACACTGGCTTAGACTCATCAAAAAGAGACTTTTGGCCATCACGATTCTAGGGTCTGGCTAAAGTTGCTGGCTAAATTTAGAAAATTGGGTGTCAGCCCTATCACTTAAGTGTTGGCCCTATACCCGCACAAGCGATTTTTAAAAATAATCGAAAAAAAATGATACTCACAGGTGTCTGTAACGATTCAACTTTTTTAAAAGCAGCGAAAAAGGTTCAATTTTCGATTGTTCTAATTTTTAAAAATGTCTGGTAGCCTTATATTTGTTTCCAATAAACATTAAATTTGCCAAGTTTCCTACTTCCTATCCATATAGAACTGTTCAGTAACGGTTGCCTTCTTTTTACATCGATACCAATTTACTCGTACATCACTGTTTAGCCATTCAAAATAACTAGTCAGCCATACAGACTGGGTCTTTTCACAGCTTGCTGTGGCCAAAGACAAAGTTTGTAATCAAACAAATCGGTGGCAGTTAAAAAAATTTTAGGCAACGACTTCTGTTGATCATATTAAGTTAGACTTTCACTGCATCATTAGCCAATCATCAACTTCTAGGCCTAAGTTGTCCCTAGAATGAAGTCTTTGAATATAAGCAACGAATTGATCCCATTGTTGCTTATACATTTTTCCATCTTCAGGTAATACCTTTCCACCAATGAATGCATTGAATTGTTGTCTAATCGAAGGCGGTAATAACTCACCATATGCATTGACGATAGCACCGTTAGCTTGGGAAGTTACTGGTGGGGTGACTTTCGGTTCGATAGTAGCTGTTTGGATCTTCGACATATTGTTGAGTTTTTCTGTTTCGTCACCCTTCACGTAGTGCTCATAAGCGGTGTCGATACTATCACCCAGTATTTCAGCGGTGGCCGCAATACCAAATTCTTTGTTGGCACGGCGAGCAAAAGTATGGCGTACATCATAAAGGCGGCCAGTAAGGCCAAAAATAACTTTAATAGAGCTCCAAACGGGCTTATATGTACCATCAGTGACGTGTAATTGGCTTTTTAGGCTAGGAAACATATATTGATTCGGGTTTTCTCTATATTCACGTTCATAATAAACATGCCAAAATTCCCAGTAGGTGTCGTTGTCTATTTTCAAGGTACGTTGAGCGTTGTTCTTGCTGATCTCTGAAGGGATGAAGATCGTTCTTTTCTCGGGGTCAAAATTTTGAAGGGAGTTTTTGTAAACTTCAGAATTACGAGCTCCCGTTAAGATCATCGTTGCGACAATCAATTTACCAGCGAGACTGCCTCGGACATCTTCGTTAGTAAAAATCGCATCAGTAATATGCTCGTAGTTATAGTCGTAGTTGATACTTGATTTGAATTTAGAGCTGGGAAAGCGACCAATCTCGCCATCGATTGGGTTATTTACAATGTAGCCCTTCAATGCGCACATGTTGAATACAGCGTTAAGGATGGTGTACTTTTTCCGCATTGTGTCAGTTGAAGTACCAAAGCGTATTTCACCAGTTTGCTTGTCTCTATACTCAGTCTGTTTCCAGTACTCTTCGAACTCTTGCACCCAGCCTTTATTAGCACTGTTTATTTTTTTGTCTATCCAATGCGGAAAGCTGTTGATGATCTCTTTGATGGTGCGGTCGGTGATCGGTCTGCGCTTGCCGCTTTTGATGTTGTTGTTGAATCGATCATCTTTGTATCTAGTTTCTAAATATTCGCGAATCGTTAAATTGCTTACTTCAACAGCTTCTGAGGAGGTTTTTTTTAACTCATTAACCTTGTCGTTAAAGATTTTTCTGGCAGTAGAAAGTTCAATTTGAGGGTGGGGAGGGCGAGTACCATTAACCCGAGTTCCAAAAACGCCTATCTTTCTCATGGCGTTGATACTGACTGTTTTTCCTTTCTTCGCTTTGATGTAAAAAGTCTTATCTTTGTTGCTTAAACGCAACACAAAACTAAACCCTAACTCTTGTGTGCTGCGATCGTAGAGGTCTATTGTGCCATCTGATATCAAAGGTAGTTTTGCAATCTCACTTTGCTTAAAGATGAATACGCTTTTTTTATTCGATTGAAGACTATCTCCTTCAACAAAGTCACTCAACATAAACTCTGCTTTCTTTACCCGTTTTTTTGCCACAGCCAAGAACTCTATTTTAGTTTGATATAGCGCCATTTGTAGCACAATTTCACTTTCATAGCACTGTCCATAGCACTTTTATAGGCGTTGTTGATTGTATTGTAATTAAAGGGTTTTTATGGGTTTTTTGTGAAATTGGTATACAAAACAGGTGTTTGTGGTTTGTATTTACATATGGATTGTTTGTGGCTATAAATGAACGGCCCCCTTAGGAGGGGGCTGCGCTATCCAGCTGTGCCAAGAGAGCGTGTTCTATGGTGTTAATTACCTACAACATCTTATGCATGACGTCGCCAATTTGAATACTACCAGCCAAATCGGGTTGATCGACTTTTAACTCAGCTTCGTTTTCATACACGCGTGAAACGGTCAGTGTTATGTCGCTCTGAGAGACTTTGTTTCTCGGCAAGCCATTTTGATCGATAAAGGATCCGGTGTGCCATAGCTGCAGTTTATCGCCTTCTTGAACGCCGTGAATTCGACCTAAATCTATGGTGACTTGATTACCAAAGCGAGCAACAACTTCGGGTAAGCTAATTTTACATGAAACTTCAGATTCAAGGTCTAGCATGATATTCCGACTGACACGAAGCATCATTTCACCGTACGTAGATGCCCAGAAACGAGCGCTTTTCGTGTCGATTTGGCTGGTCTTTGCAAATGGCCACTTAGCGACTTCTCGATAGTTGCGACTGTAGACTTCATGGCCTGTCTTGCCATCAAATATTTGCATTTCTAAGGCGAATTGTCGATTAATCTCATCGTCTCGAATCAGATTTTGTTCAATGGTCGCAGTCAGGTCAGTAATGACCCCACCTAGAATGTATTGAGCCCCCGTATCTTGAGCGATCATTTTTAAACGTTCTGGATAGCGCTTGCTGATTTCATAGTCGGTGGTGCCTACAGAGACAAAACTCGACGATTCTTGATCGAGCTGGCGATTGATGACGTGTGCAAAATCATCCCCAACACGGTAGATCTTCCCCATAACGGCTTGTTGAGGGGCGGCAAGATCAATGTTTCCGACCAAAAATGTCTTTTTATACTGGCTAACATGGCAACCTGTTGCCGATGGGTAGATATCAATACGTGCTCGAACAGACATTACGCCTTTGCGTACACGTTGCTGCTCTACGAGGACATACCGCACTTCATGGTTGGTAAATTGATACTCTTTTTGATCACTCTCAAGAAATGGACGCAGGTTGCTGATACTGCCTATATCTGCACCTGAAAAGCTGACCGCCTTAAAAATGGCGTCTTCTAATGCATGGACTCTTGCCACCTCTTCAGAGGAGACAACGGTTGATACACCAGTCACTTCATACCAGGCGGCTTGAAGTGTTGATGCATAAGCTAATGAGTAAAGCATTGAAAATAAGAATAAAATATTTTTTTTCATTGTGATTCGCCATTTGGGTACAAATATTGCTTTTCATTTATTAGCTGATTTAGGTGTTGCCTTTCTTTTTCGTAGCAGAGTTAGAAAAGCAAGGAATGTTCCACATTGTGTTAATGATGAAATTCATTGAATAAAAAAGAGCAGTGGCATTCCAAAGCCTTATTATATCTGGAGATTAAGAAAATGAAAAAATGGTTAACGTTAGTGCCTGTGCTGTTTTTGACCGCCTGTGCCTTCGCCCCGATTTATAACGGTAAAGAACCGTATGCCGGGTCTCAGTTTATGCTGATGGAAAGCCCTCGCCACACGATGGATTTTTTCGTTGAAAGCTTGACTGAAGATTTGATTATCTCAAACACCAGTGTATCAGCACGCACGCCGATCGCGGTGACGTCGTTTGTTGACTTACAAAACATGGATGCGACTAACTGGCTCGGAAATTCAGTGTCTGAGGGGTTTATCCATCAGTTTCAGCGCAGAGGTTTTAAGGTTGTCGACTTTAAAACGACGGGGACGATTCAGGTGACGCAGCAGGGTGACTTCGCTTTTAGCCGAGATTGGAAAGATTTGGCGCAAGAGCAAGAAATTCAGTACATTTTGACGGGAACCATGTTACGTCAAGAAGGTGGCGTTTTAGTTAATGCTCGAGTAGTCGGCATGCAATCGAGAGTCGTCGTTGCGACGGCCCAAGGGTTTTTACCTGCCGATCGTATTGGTCGCGATTTGGACACGCTAAACTCGATGCGTACCGAAGATGGCGTATTGATTCGCTCTGATCCAACAATGACACAGCCTTACACTGTGATTTTACGTCCATAGGAGTTGATGATGAGTAGATGGATAGTACTATTGACGACGTTGATCATGGTGGGGTGTCAGCCTTTGGCAACAATGCGTGATAACCCGTGGTTAACCGCTGTAGGCTACGCGAGTATTAGTGAGCAAAAGGGCGTCAATGATGAAGAGAAGCAAGTTAGAGCTATGCGAGCATCAAAGATTGACGCTTATCGAGAACTTGCTGAGCAGGTATATGGCATGCGTGTTAGCGGGCGAGCGGATCTTAAAGATCAACGCTTAGGAACCGAGCGAACATCAGGAGCGGTCGATGGCGTTATTCGTGGTGCTGAAGTCGTAAGAAGTTATAAAGTAGGCGACAGCTATGTCACGGAACTGAGGCTTGATATCGAAAAGATGGATCGCTTAAGAACGTATGGTGAAGTTCAGCAAGTGCCAGAAAAAAGGCAGCAAACATTGTTCTAGAGAGACTGAGTTTTAGACCCGCTGAATTGAACAAGCGTAACATCGAATCGATTTCATTTTCTCCAGAAATGAACGTTAACGTGGAATGTGCTCTAGGTAATTAAGAACGGCAATATCTATTGTCGTTTTTTTGTATTTGATTGTTAGGTTTGTGGTGGGGGAATTAATAAACAAATTAGGCTTTAATGTTCGTGCCTAGAGTGGATAGAGTATGAGTTTGCCCTCCTGCATTGTAAGTCATGCCGATTTTTCCATGGCTTTGCTGCATCATATTATTCAGTTTGTTATAGCTAAGCTGGGCACGTTGTAGCGCTTCCCCATTTACGAGGTTTGCTTGTTGGCAGTCGTGTATTATGGAATTGATTTGGCTAACCATTTGTTTTAGTGGCCCATCTTTTTCTGTAAGGCTAGAAACATCAGGATGGGAGCCAATACGTTGATCGGTTTTCTGAAGTTGACTAATCAGCGTCACTTTTTCTTTGGCGAGGCGTTCGATATCACTAGAGACACGCTGAGTTATCGCCACTTTCTCTTGTGAAAGTAACGCTGACAGATCATGTGCATTTTTCAGTTGGAATTCTACCAAGCTTGCCAGTGCTGCCATATTCTAAAGTCTCTTACTGAATAATGATTATTGGTGACTCATTGAGAGTGACGATTAAAAGCCTCCAAGTTCTTTTTCAAACTTGATCATATTATCGGCCAGTTTTTCTGAATCAACGGTATAAGAACCGTTAGCGATGGCTTCTTTAATCGCAGAGACTTTTGCTGCGTCAAAACTTGTTTGGGTTGCCATTTGATTGTGCATTTCACCGATTTCTTTGCCTTGCTGGCTTAAAGAAACGGCATCTTGCTTAGAGCCACCTGACTTTTCAGTCGATTGCGTCCTGCTTGATGCGTTAGATTCAGTACGATTAGCGCTGCGTGTTGATGAGGTCATCGTCTGCCCGCTTCGTATATTATCTATACCTGCCATATGTTAGCCTTTTTTAAAATTGAGAACCTGTACAGTCACTATCGACTATTGTCAGTATTACTTTAATCTTTTGCACGCTAAAAAGTGAAAAACTTTAACAGATAATCAAAATTGAACCGTGACTTGATTAATCCCAGTTACCCTTCCTTCAATTATACGGTTGGATTTACTATTTTTCACCCTAATCTGTTCACCAGCGACGCCATCGGATAAAGCGATACCCTTGGTTGTGATCGCCATCCCTTCTTTGACCGCGCGGATTACCACGGTTTCATTTCTACAAACGACACAAATATCTTTCTCTTGAATAACACTGCCAACATTCAGGTTTCGTTTTACTTTTGCCCCAATAACCATATTTAGTGAGGAAAAACCTTGCCGACGAAAACGGTGTAGGTCTACCATACTAATAGTAACATCATTAGCGGAAATGATTTCTCCTCGGTTAAGAGGGGAAGAGAGTGTCACTTGAGGGCCCAAAGTAGTGATTCTCACTGGTACATAGAGTCTCCAGTTGTCTTCTGAACACTCAATTAAGACAGTGATATTACTGGATTGATTGCTAAGTGAAGACGATGACGCTAATAATGGGCTAGGGCAATCGGTGGCAAAAACCCGTGAATCAATATTAGCGGCCCTAGCTTGAAGCTGACCGCCAACAGGGTGCTCAACGTGATTTAATATATAGTTCTCAGCGCTTTGCTGAATGGCTTCAATCTGCTCGTTGGTGGCTGAATAGCTAAAAAAACTAAATAAAATTAATAAAAAGCCGATAGACTTGCAATAAAACTTATAGAAAGCTCTACACTTAGTTATGGTAACTAAATACCAATGTGATTTAGAATATATCATTCTGTTACTCTGGTTTTACATAGCCTACGGTAGACTAACACTTTTTGGGATAAAAGTTTGATATGGAGATGAGCTTATGACCGGTGTTCTTGATTCAGTGAATCAGCGTACTCAACTTGTCGGTCAAAACCGATTAGAACTACTGACGTTCAGATTAATGGGGCGTCAACGTTATGGTATTAACGTATTTAAAGTAAAAGAAGTACTTCAATGCCCTAAACTTACTTCAATGCCCAATCTAAACCCCT
>NZ_JBNGCJ010000296.1:0-4920 GCF_049974785.1 Vibrio genomosp. F10 str. 9ZD137 | reverse complement strand
AGCCTAGCCATAGCCATGGAAAGCCAGTCATTACCCAACCGCGTAGCCAATCGGTAAGAAGCCATAAAGCAGGCGCGGCTAGGATAAATCGATGGCGACTGACCAGAGGAAAGTAGCGGTTTAATAACCAAGCGAACAGACCACTGTATAGAGCAAGATAGCCCACCAGCAGCGCCATCAAAAACAGGCTCGCTATTTTGGGCATGCCGCCGAAGACATCAATACTGATATGGACCCAACTGATACCGGTGGAAAATAAGCCGATTCCCCAAGCATAACCAATAAAAAAGCCTTGTTTGGATGACTGCCCTTGGAGTAAGGCTAAAAGTAACAACGGACTAATGATAGCCAGCGGCCAAATTTGATAAGGAGCAAAAGCCAATGTGGTTAAAGCGCCAACAAAAACGGCCCCTAAAGGCCGCTGTAGGCGATGAATAATGTGATTAGTCATCTATCAATATTCTCGAAAAGCGAGGTTGGATTATTCTTCCGTCGGTTGAGGAAGCGGTTCTTCATCGGGTACGGTGACTTGAAGTTGCAGTACACGTCGGTTATCAGCAGCCGAGACCTTAAACGCATAATGGTTGATTTCAACGACTTCACCACGCGAAGGCAAGTGTCCCAAGGTGCTCATGACAAGTCCTCCTACGGTATCCACTTCATCGGCACTGAAGCTAGTTTGGAAAGTCTCATTGAACTCATCAATGGTGGTTAGGGCTTTGACTGAGAAAGTATGTTTACTCAGTTTACGGATATCCACTTCTTCTTCGTCGTCAAATTCATCCTCAATCTCACCGACGATTTCTTCGAGAATGTCTTCGATAGTCACAAGACCAGATACACCGCCAAACTCATCGACGACAATCGCCATGTGGTAGCGCTCTTCTTGAAACTCTTTAAGCAAACGGTCAACGCGTTTACTTTCAGGAACAACAACCGCTGGACGAATAACTTCTTCTATTGCAAAGGTTTCACTTTCAGAGCCCAAATACTTGAGTAAGTCTTTGGCGAGAAGTATTCCCTCTACATGGTCTTTGTCTTCGCTGATCACTGGATACCGAGAGTGTTGTGCATCGGTTATCAAGGAGACGAGTTTATCAAGATCGTCACTTTTTTCTACCGTGACAATTTGAGACCGAGGTATCATGATGTCACGGATTCGCATTTCAGATATTTCAATAACACCTTCAAGCATATCGCGTGTATCATGGTCGATTAAATCGTTTTCTTCAGAGTCCCTTATTACATCAACCAGCTCTTGGCGATCTTTGGGCTCTGTTTGAAAAAGTTGTCCAAGACGTCCTAAAAAGGACTTTCTACTCGGACCTTCGGCCTTTTCTTTTTTACCTTCCGGCGAAGAGGGAGGATTACCTTCGTTCATTGCTTCTCATATCTATATTGCTACCAAAAGTGTGATAGCGCACATAATTGCCTTCGACTGTTTCTTAAAGGCAAACCAAATTGTTTGGCGATGATGGTATTTTAACTCAGTTTTTCATCTTTATAAGGGTCTTCAAACCCCATTGATTGCAAAATTTCTGCTTCTAACGCTTCCATTTCTTCAGCATCAGCATCGTCAATATGATCATAACCTAGCAGATGCAAGCTACCATGTACAACCATATGCGCCCAGTGTGCAAAAACGGGCTGATTTTGCTCCTTTGCTTCGCGCTCAACGACTTGGCGACAAATGACGAGGTCACCGAGTAGATCGAGTTCAATGCCTGGAGGCGCTTCAAACGGGAAGGACAACACGTTAGTGGGTTTGTCTTTGCCTCTGTACTGATGATTAAGTTCTTGGCTTTCTTCAGTATCGACAATGCGAATGGTCACTTCCGCTTGTTGCTGAAAATTTGTCACAGCTTTGCTTAACCAGAGATGAATATCGGCTTCACTTGGTAGGCCTTGCTCGTCTTTAACGGCCAGTTGCAGGTCCAATTCAATTGTCATGTTTATTTGGGCTCTTTGATTTCAGGTGATGCTTGATTGTTGACGAGAGGCGCTGATTCGGTATTGAGTGCTTCTCGCTCTGCACGGCGACGTTTTTCAATTTCTTTGCGTTCTTTCTGATCTTGTGTTTCCCACTTCTCATAAGCATTGACGATTCGGGCAACAACAGGGTGCCTAACCACATCATCAGAGAGGAAGAAATTAAAGCTAATCTCGTCCACTTCATTGAGCACTTCGATGGCGTGTCTAAGGCCTGAACGTGCCCCACGCGGTAAGTCAATTTGTGTGACGTCGCCGGTGATAACGGCACGAGAGTTAAAACCAATACGGGTTAAGAACATTTTCATTTGTTCTACGGTCGTATTCTGACTTTCATCGAGAATGATGAAGGCATCATTTAAAGTACGGCCACGCATATAGGCGAGGGGGGCGACTTCAATAACGTTACGCTCAATCAGTTTTTCAACTTTCTCGAAGCCAAGCATCTCAAACAAAGCGTCGTAAAGCGGGCGCAAGTAAGGGTCCACTTTTTGGCTTAGGTCACCGGGAAGGAAACCGAGCTTTTCACCCGCTTCCACCGCTGGACGTGTCAGTAAAATACGGCGGATCTCTTGTCGCTCAAGGGCATCCACAGCAGCAGCAACAGCGAGGTAAGTTTTCCCTGTACCAGCAGGGCCGATACCAAAACTAATGTCGTGGGTGACCATATTCACTAAATACTGCGCTTGATTTGGCGTACGAGGCTTAATCACCCCTTTTTTGGTTTTAATGAAGACTTCTTTGCCATGTTCTAGTGTCGGTTCAGTCGTTTGCTCAAGAACACCTGATTGCTTCACATTGAGATGAATATGTTCAGGTTCAATGTCGGGAATATTGCCACGTACCGGAGCGGTGTCGACATAAAGAGATTTGATAATATCCATTGCGGCTGCGGCTGTATGGGGCTTACCCACAATGGTAAAGAAATTGTTTCTATGGTTTATTTCAACGCCCAATCTGCGTTCTAAATGCTTGATATTGTCATCGAAAGGACCGCATAAACTGGCTAGTCGGCGGTTATCTGAAGGTTCTAGATTGATCTCTAGCGTCACAATTTTATTGCTCAATGTTGCCTCACCGTTTAGTAATGAAAAAGAAGCCTAATCCACATCAGGCTTCTTCTGACATTTTAGCTTATGGTGTGAAAGTCGCTACACCTAGTTCATCTTCTCTGCGGGTCTTTTCTTTCATTTCTGAAGGAGACATCACATTGCGAAGATCCATTTCATTCTCAGTTCTAACTAATTCGCCACGCAGAGAGTTGGCAAAGACATCAACGATCTTCACATCAACAAACTGGCCGATGAGATCAGCAGAACCTTCAAAGTTGACTACGCGGCTGTTTTCAGTACGTCCACGAAGTTCCATTAGGTTCTTTTTCGATGGCCCTTCAACCAAAATACGTTGCTCGGTACCTAGCATCAGACGAGAGAAGCGCATGGCTTGGCTGTTGATCTGCTGTTGTAATTCCCATAAACGATCTTTTTTCGTTTGCTCTGGAAGATCACAAGGGTAATCCGCTGCGGGTGTTCCTGGGCGAGCAGAGAAGATAAAGCTAAAGCTCATATCGAAATCCACTTCTTTGATAAGCTTCATCGTATCTTGGAAGTCTTTATCACTTTCACCAGGGAAGGCCACAATAAAGTCAGAGCTAATTTGAATACCTGGACGCGCTTTACGTAGCTTACGAATGATCGACTTGTATTCAATCGCCGTGTGAGGACGCTTCATCATCGTGAGAATACGGTCACTGCCACTTTGAACGGGTAAGTGGAGGAAGCTAACCAGCTCTGGCGTGTCTTCATAAACGGCAATGATATCGTCAGTAAACTCAAGCGGGTGGCTGGTAGTAAATCGAATACGGTCGATGCCATCAATAGACGCAACAAGGCGCAATAATTCTGCAAACGAACAGATTTCGCCATCGTGCTGTGGGCCACGATATGCGTTTACGTTTTGACCAAGCAGATTGACTTCGCGAACACCTTGTTCAGCCAGTTGAGCCACTTCAAACAGAACATCATCCATTGGACGGCTCACTTCTTCACCACGAGTGTAAGGTACAACGCAGTAAGTGCAGTATTTTGAACAGCCTTCCATGATAGAAACGAATGCGGTCGCGCCGTCTGCACGAGGCTCAGGAAGATTGTCGAATTTCTCGATTTCTGGGAAAGAGATATCCATAACCGGCGCTTCATTTGAGAGGGAAGAAGCGATCATTTGTGGCAGTCGATGAAGCGTTTGTGGGCCGAAGATGACATCAACAAACGGTGCGCGTTGACGAATATGATCACCTTCTTGTGTGGCAACGCAGCCGCCAACACCGATAACAACGCCCTCTTTTTTATCTTTAAGGGTCTTCCAACGACCAAGCTGGTGGAATACTTTCTCTTGGGCTTTTTCACGAATAGAACAAGTATTGAGTAGCAGTACATCTGCCTCTTCTGGATCTTCGGTGAGTTCGTAGCCATTGGCTGCGTTCAGCAGGTCTGCCATTTTCGATGAATCGTACTCATTCATCTGACAGCCCCATGTTTTGATTAGTAGTTTCTTGCTCATTTCTGTTCGCTCGATCGTTAGTTTAAAATAAGGGAGCAAATCGCCCAGTGTTTCTCCGCCCAAATACACCTATGCAAGGCTGTCATGGCGGCAAGCGGCGTATTGTACTGCTTTCAAAACCGACTGACTAGTGATTAGATAAAATGATAATACTGCGCTTTTTTAGCGATATAAGGTGGTTAATGAAGTTGTACGATAAGGGTTACATTATCCTGATGAAAACGTACAATAAATTTTCTTCAAGTTGCCATGGTTAAGAACGAATGAGAAAGTATGAAGTTGCGGTCATAGGCGGTGGTATGGTTGGTGCTGCTGTTGCTCTTGGATTTGCGAAGCAAGGACGAGAAGTTGTGGTTATCGAAAATCAACAGC
>NZ_JBNGCJ010000295.1:0-3462 GCF_049974785.1 Vibrio genomosp. F10 str. 9ZD137 | reverse complement strand
AAGACCACCGATGATGGTACCCAGGATCATCGCGATGACAACCTGCACTCCAATGTTACTTAGTAAATTCTTTTGTTTTAACACCTGTATAACTCCTGTGCTACTAAATTGTAAAATCCTAATATTAAATACTAATCTATATTAAATAATTAGATTAATATTTTGATATGTTTTTACACGTTACAGGAGGTATTGGCAACCGACTGGATCCATAATCGTTAAAAAAGATGACATTTTTTATCTAAACTGATTTTATTTTACTCAATGCAAACGTTTGCTGTGGGGCTGATCAATAATTTTCTTTTTAATTATTGGTTTTGGTTATGATGGTTTTGGTTACGATAGTTTTTTGGTTGTGTGGCGGTAAGAATGACTTGTAGCAAGAAAGGGGGACAAAAAAAGACCTTCAATGATTGAAGGCCTCAGAGTTTATAGTGATGCGGTTTACGACAGTGCTATTTCTGTGTTGCTTGCTTCATTGAAGAGACAAACTCATGCAGTTCGGCAATCATCACATCGGGTTCCTGAACATTCGTTTCGATAATTTTGACTACGGCAGATCCCGAAATGGCACCCGCTGCACCCGCTTCGACGGCTTGTTTTACTTGTTCAGGTTGAGAAATACCAAAACCAAGTAAGGCGGGTGGTGCATCAAACTGATTGAGTCTCTCAAGCAAAGTGTCGACTGGCATGTTGGCTTTGGTTTCTGCGCCAGTGACCCCTGAGCGAGACAATAGGTAGGTATAACCGCTACCGAGCTTAGCCACGGACTTCAGTGTGTCATCACTGGCTGTTGGTGGTGCGATAAAAATAGGGTGAACGCCATATTTTCCAGCAGCAGCAACGAATTCCGCGCTTTCGTTGGTGGGAACATCTGCAATTAACACCGAATCGATGCCTGCATCGGCACAACGTTGGTAAAAATTGTCGATACCGCGCGAGTACACTAAATTAGCGTACATCAGTAACCCAATCGGCAGGTCCGGATATTTCGCCCTAATCTTTCCAATCATTTCAAAGCAAATATCAGGAGTGACTTTAGACTCTAATGCTCGAATATTTGCGCCTTGAATCGTTGGGCCATCAGCTAATGGATCTGAGAATGGAATACCCAGTTCCAGGGCATCAGCGCCTGCTTCCACTAAGGTTTCCATAATTTTTAGTGATTGCTCAGGGTTAGGATCACCAACGGTAACGAAAGGGACAAAAGCACCTTGATTTTTCTCATTTAAGCGAGCAAATAGTGTTTGATAGCGATCCATTATAAAACTCCTTTCTCTTCTAGAATATCGTGAACGGTGAAAATGTCTTTATCGCCACGTCCAGATAGATTTACAACCAATAACTGTTCTTTTTCTGGGTCGGCATGGGCCATTTTCAACGCATGAGCGAGTGCGTGTGCAGACTCTAGCGCTGGGATGATCCCTTCTTTACGAGCTAGAATTTGGAATGCATCAAGTGCTTCATCATCCGTTACGTTATCGTATTCGGCACGTCCAATAGAGTTAAGATGAGCATGTTGTGGGCCTACAGATGGGAAATCAAGCCCAGCAGAGACCGAGTATGATTCTTCAACTTGTCCGTCTTGATCTTGCATCAGAGGTGCTTTCATGCCAAAGAAAATACCCGTTTTACCATGTTTAAGTGGCGCACCGTGTTGGTCAGTATCAATTCCTTTACCTGCAGGTTCTACACCAATCAAACGAACGTCTTTTTCTTCGATGAAATCTGCGAACATACCAATGGCATTTGAACCACCGCCCACACAGGCAATCACAGCATCGGGTAAGCGACCTTCACGTGCCAGAATTTGACGTTTAGTCTCCTCGCCAATGATGTGTTGAAATTCACGAACAATCGTTGGGAAAGGGTGAGGACCCGCCGCGGTGCCCAACAAGTAGTGTGCTTCTTCATAAGTGGCAGACCAGTCGCGCAGCGCCTCGTTACACGCATCTTTAAGCGTAGAAGAACCTGAATGGACGGGAATGACCTCAGCACCCATCAGTTTCATGCGAAATACATTAGGACTTTGGCGCTCGACATCTTTTGCACCCATGTAAACGCGACATTTCAAATCAAGCAATGCACAGGCAAGTGCGGTTGCTACACCATGTTGCCCAGCGCCTGTTTCGGCGATGATCTCTTTTTTGCCCATACGCTTTGCAAGTAAAGCTTGACCAAGAACTTGGTTGGTCTTATGAGCACCGCCATGCAGCAAGTCTTCTCGTTTAAGGTACAGTTTGGTTTTTGTTCCTTTAGTGAGGTTTCTTGTCAGGGTTAGTGCTGTTGGTCGGCCCGCATACTCTTGTAACAGCGTCATAAACTCCGCTTGGAATTCAGGGTCATCTTGCGCGTCAATAAACGCTTGCTCAAGTTGATCGAGTGCTGGTACCAAGATTTGTGGAACATATTGTCCACCGTATTCACCAAAATAGGCGTCAAGTTTTGCCATGATTTTATTCCTTAGTAATCTCTGATTGCTGCAAACGCTTGTTGCAGCTTATCGGTATCTTTTTTACCTGCTTGGTACTCGACGCCTGAATTTAGGTCGAGTCCTAAACAGCCGAGCATGGACGCCTGTTTTGCATTGTCAGCATTGAGGCCTCCCGCTAGCATGATTTGTTGAGTGCGATTAATCACATCCCAATCGAATACTTTTCCTGTGCCACCCGATTGGTCGCCTACCTTGGTATCGAGCAAGTGTCGGTCAACATTTTCCTTTAAAAGAACAGGCATGACGTCGGTAACTCCATACGCTTTCCAAATCTCAATTGAATCTGAAACCTGCTCTTTGAGTTCGTCGACGAATTCCTGGGGCTCATCTCCATGCAACTGAATCGCTTTAAGACCAAGTTTAGCGACAATCTCGACAATCGAAGAGACGGGATGATTTTGAAAGACGCCAACATATTGAAGAGGCGCACCACTCATAGTCATGCGAGCTGTTCCGATATCAACACATCGTTTAGATTGTTCAACAAAAATCAATCCACCAAACACTGCACCCGCTTGATATGCCTTCGCTGCGTCGTCTGGGTGGGTTAAGCCGCAGACTTTGTTCTCGCCAAGAATGACTTTTCGAGCGGCCAGTTCAAGGTTGTCTTCTGCCATCAGTGAACTGCCAATAAGAAACCCTTTCGCGTATGGGATAAGATCTTTAACTTGCTGATGCGTGTAAATGCCTGACTCTGAAATAATGATCGCGTCAGGCGCCTTTGCTTTGACTAACGGAGCCAGTTCTTTAGTACGATTTAAATCAGTAGATAAATCACGAAGGTTGCGGTTATTGATGCCGATAACTTTTGCGTTTAATGCGACGGCTCTTTCGAGTTCTTCTTCGTTACTAATTTCAGTGAGCACGCCCATACCCAAAGAGTGGGCCAGCGTTGATAGTTCATTGTACTGTTCATCGTTGAGAACCGACAGCATCAGGAGAATAGAGATAGGAAGAGCGGATCAGCA
>NZ_JBNGCJ010000294.1:0-969 GCF_049974785.1 Vibrio genomosp. F10 str. 9ZD137 | reverse complement strand
GCTTCTGTGTCACATGTGACATAGAAGTTCGTTTTGGCAAGTATTGTCGAATTAGTCCGTTAGTGTTTTCATTGGTTCCTCGTTCCCATGAATGGTATGGATTTGCAAAGTAAAACAAACAGCTATGGTGCTTTTCTAGTTGGGCGTAGCCGTGAAACTCTGTGCCATTATCTGCTGTAATTGTCTTAAATGGTAAATCAGAGCGGGTCATGATTTTACTCATTCTAACGTTGAGTGATTCGCTCGTTCTGTCATCCATTTGACCGATAAAAGTGTAGCCGGTCATCCTATCGACCAAAGTGACGATACAGTGCTTGGTGCCGCGACCAACGACCGTATCAATTTCCCAGTGGCCTGGTTCTTTTCTGTGCTCAGCAGCTTTCGATCTTTCGGTGATATGACGCTTGTTAGCTAGGCGTCCTCGACTGTCTTTTGAGTTGTATCTCTTGCGCCTTTTCTTGGTGGATTGACGCAAGTGTTTCCATAGCGTGCCACCTAGAGCTTTGTCATTCCAAACGTGCTGATAAATGAGCTCATGGCTCATTGTTGGGTAGCCTCTAACTTTAAGGTATCCAACAATTTGGTCTGGGCTCCAATCCAGTCGTAGCAAGGCTTCAGGCAGTCTAAAATCGAGTTCGTTGTAACGTTTATTTCTGCGCGAGCGGCTTAGCCGATTACGAGCCATTTGTTGAGCTCTCCAGGCCTGATAGGAGTGCCGTTTAAAGTGTCTGTTGTATCGGGAATTACGTTCAATTTCTCGATAGATAGTGGCTTTGTGACGGCCCAGTTGTTTAGCAATTTTAGCGGTACTAATTCCTTGCTTTCTAAGCGCAGAAATCATATACCTTTCATTCTCAGTGAGGTGCGAATATTTCATGTTTTTTACTTCTTGGCGGGAGCAAACTTCATGATTATCGCACTTTACTGTTTTTATGTTCAGAGGTGTCGCACTTCGTACTTGAATCCAAG
>NZ_JBNGCJ010000293.1:0-8121 GCF_049974785.1 Vibrio genomosp. F10 str. 9ZD137 | reverse complement strand
CTTACGCGTCAGATTACGAGTAATATCTTGGGTTATAAGAATTGATTAAAAAGGACTGGCCACTAGCCAGTCCTTTTTGCGTTGTGAACATTTAAAAACTTGGACAAAAGCCAGTGAGGTCCATTTTTTAGTTTGGTTCAATCTTCTTTAATCCAGACTCGTTTATGAGTCAACATATAGGGCTGAAAATCATCGCAAAAAATGATCTACAGTTCATCATGGCACTGTTTTTCCGTCGGTATCTTAGGGGGATTGGTTTTATCTGGGACCCAATTGTAGTCATGTTTCTCAGTATGTTCATGCCATAACCCCCAAGCTCTAAGTGTGCTTTCGACATAATCCAAAGTATCAATACTTGGAGTATAATGACCAGACCGGACAGAAACCCAAACTATTTTTCCATACTTTATCTCGAGTGCCCCTGCTGACCAAACTTTACCTGGATAGTAATCATTCGATCCATACGATATTTGAGTATGGCGGACAAACATATGATGCGGCTCGTCTTCATTAGCAGGATTCCCTTCATAGGAGTAGCGTGTACTTCCATCACTAAAATACCCTTTGTCATCAGGCCTATCTGCACGACGAATAATAAACTCATTACCGTGACTATCATTACCACCAAATAAATACACATATATATATAGGCCGTCATCATCAGACGATAAATCCACTCTATCATAAAGGGTTTTCATGTATCCTGTTTGTGATTTTTTTATAGCATCTGTTGACATTGGTAGTTGATATTTCTTATCTACATCTCTAACAACGTTTGGATTTGGTCGAGTTAATGTCCAACCATTTCTATCTGGCTCTTCAGCAGAAACAATAAAAGATATAAATAAGTTATAAGAAATAACTAATAATACAATCCATTTAAATGTCATTATATATACCTCAGTTATTCAGGTGCTTCACACCAAGAAGATGAAAAATTAGTATCATTTTTACTGTGTACTTTATAGGAAGGATAATCCTCTGAATGTCTGATAACTGATGTCGCTATAATGGCTGCATCAATTGCTACTGCTCCAGCACACAAACCACCAGAACTGAGGGCGATAGATGCTGGATTACAACCTAGAAGAGCAACTGCTGATAATTCAAGAGCTTCAAAAAGGTGAGAGAAAAAAGAAGACCTCTGATGGATTGTTGAGCGGTTCGTCACTGGTATAGAGTCATGTGATAAAAACAATTGGAGTTTATTTTTATCACCAGGATGTATACTGACAATACCTATGTAAGGATCTTTCATTATAACGCCATAATAATCATCAGAATACTCAAGACTTTTACCACTCTCTCGCCATTTAATGTAACGTAATTTACTCCCATCATAATCTTCAAATACATTAGCTAATGCATCTTCATACTGGTCGCTACTTGTTGAATTTGTTTGGTTTTGTAGGACTCCAGAATCCCATGATTTAAAAACTCTATAATCTTCATCAAAAAGAGCTATTTCTAGTCGGAAAAAATCTGGATGCCAATTTTTTCCATATCGACTAGAAAATATAATAGGAGGTTTTATTTCCAATTCTTCCTTAGAATAGCCTAAAGAATAGAGGTCTATAAATTGTTCCCTTGTAGCCCAATTACTAGAGGTTTTAAAAGAACTTCCTTCAATCCCACTTTTTACGATGAATTTCCCATTAGTCTTCCAAGATTTTAATTTGTCGGGACTATTTAGTATGTTAGGTGGCATTATAAATAATACTTGATCTTCTAATCGACCTCGAGTTCCAGAGTGTTGCCATTTTATAAATCTTAATCCGGCTCCATAATGAGTGATTTTTGAAGAAATTTGATCTTTAACGTTTGCATCACTATTGTGGTTCTTATGACCACTTCTCCACTGTTTAATGACATTAAGATCTTTATCGAGCAATGTTATGTTTAAACTATATTTTCCAGAATGTTCAAGGTTTGAAAATTGTTCAGAAAATACAATGGGTGGTTGTTGGTCCAAAACTCTTGGAGAAAAACCATTTTCAACTAGATCAATAACTTGCTCTTTACTATGCCAACTATCACTGTTTATATGAAAGCCACTATCCTTACCATCAATGATGGCATTCCAATGCTTTCCAGTGGTTTTCCATCTAGATAAATTGCCCTCCGAAGCATTTGAGTTTTTTATGAGATTAATTAAATATGGGTTTGTTAGATGAGAATAATGTTGCTCGTCATAATTATCATTTACTGCTACCTCTGAGATTTCGAGAAATCGACCGTACTTTGATATTTTAATAAAATAAATGGCCCCGTAAGGAAGGTCGTTAAAATCGTAATTATATTCGAAAACTGTGGATTTTGATTCAATGACTCTTGTATCTATTTCTTGATTGGAACTATCTAGCAAAGAAATGACAGCACCATTAACTCTATTGGGATTTTTTGTATGTATACTGACAGTAAGGTCAGAACTGTTATTATTAGGGATTTTAGCCATCCACCAAGGGGAAGTATCTTTTCTACCAGTAATAAATTTTGAATCATAATTATTATCTATAACGTTAGATGGTTTATAGTTACCATTGTAAGAACTACTTGTTGCATCATATAGCTTCATCGTTGCGTAAGACGAAGAAGCAAATGAAAGCAATAAAAATATCAAACCAAACTTATAAATAACGTTAAGAGTTATTTTCATGCTACTATTATTTATATTAATCATAAATGGTCCTAGGTTTTATATTGGAATGTATAAATTACCCACTAAAAATAATTAACCTGGTGTGAATAAAATTAATATTAGATATTTTAATGATAACTTAACGATAACGATAACGTTAAATTAGAAATAATAAGGCGATAAGTATGAGGTATCCCGGATAGATTTATAACACTAGTAATGAAAATAAACATGTATAAATATAAATTTTAGATGGTTTAGTTCAGAATATATTCTGTAACATGTAGAGGTTTACTTATTCTCTTGAACGAAAACGAAATATTTTTAGCGTACATGATATTGTTATGTTCCCTAATAGGAAATGTCATATTTTCTCACTAAGCAGATAAATTTCAATGGGACACGAATGTTAATAGGACATAAGTTGGCATCAATAGGAATATACTCATTTCTCAGCGGGATATAGGGATAGACGACGATACAGGAGAAACTTATGTTAGCGATGTTCTCAAGCGGTGGAAGCGTTTTTTCCTTAGAAAATCATGTGACTAATATTCAACAACTAGGATCTCATTTATATGCCTGAAGCTTTCAAAAATATTTTTAATCCTCAACTGGTAGAAAACCTCGCTTGTCAGCTAAAACAAGTTGATAACCAGTTCGATGACAGTGCGTTCGTTGCAGCGGTTAACAGCCAACTGGAAAGTCTGGAGCTAAAACAGCGTAGTGACCTCATATGTCATCAGCTAAGCAACTACTTACCTAAGGACTTCGAGCGCAGCAGTGAAATTCTGCACCGAGTGCTGGGTGAGCGAATTGATGCTCAGGCACCTGATGCCACCATTTCGAAACCAAGTACACAACGTGGTGTGAATGGCTGGGCGATCATGCCGCTGGCGGATTATGTCTCGCGTCATGGTATGCAGCATTTCGACTTGTCAATGAAGTTACTGAAAGAGATGACTAAACGCTCAAGTTCAGAGTTTGCCATTCGACCATTTTTGAATGAACAGCCGGATCAAACAATGCTGGTGGTTCATCAGTGGGCCTTGGATGAAGACGAGCATGTACGTCGTCTGGCTAGTGAAGGCTCAAGGCCGCGCTTGCCCTGGGGAATGCGCCTTAACAAGTTTGTTAAAGACCCTCAGGCGTTGTTACCGTTACTGGAAAAACTCAAAGATGATCCAAGCGAATACGTTCGTCGATCAGTGGCTAACAACCTGAATGATATCAGTAAAGATCACCCTGATTTAGTGGCGCAAGTTGTCGGAGGCTGGTTGATTGGTGCCAGCCAAGAGCGAAAAAAATTGATCAAGCATGCTTGCCGTAGTTTGATAAAATCAGGACACCCGGCCACGTTACAAGCGTTGGGGTATGGCGATGTAGAATTGGATGAGTGTTTACTCGATATTTCCGCGCCAAAGCTCATGTATGGTGGCTCAATCCAACTGAGTGCAACGATTAAATCGACAATGAAACACGTTAAACCGTTGATGATCGACTACATTGTTCACCATCAGAAAGCGAACGGCACTACGTCACCTAAGGTATTTAAATGGCGTGTTGTCGATATAGAACCTGGTAACAGACTGACAATAAAGAAAAAGCATACAATAAAACCAATTACTACCCGGGTCTATTACTCAGGAATACATAAGGTCGAATTGCAGGTGAACGGTAAGGTAGTGGCACAGAATGAATTTGAATTAGTAATGTCATGCTGAGGGTGAAAAATTCTTGCTCTTAATTAGTTAGAACCATCACAGTATGTAGGCACCGCACCTCGATATATTCTTCCAGTGTATTAAAGGAAAAGTGTATTAATGGAGGATGCAAAAACAATGAACCTTGAGCAACAACGACAAACCGTCCAGTTAGAGTTTGTGAACAGCAAACAAAACCTAAAACTTGGTGATCTTAATGCTATTCCACTGACTTTAGACCAGCTGAAAAAAACAACCTCTCAAAGCCCTTACGTTGTAGAAACATTCAAATCAGGGTTAACTGCCATTGTGTATCATATAAGAATTGAGGGTAAAGATTGGACGCTAAAGACTAAGCGGTCGGAAAGTTTAGTACAGAATATCGATGGGCAAACTTCTTTCCTAAATGAAGTTCAAAGAAGAATTGACCTTTCAGCCTTGAAGCAATCCAACCCTGAAGATTTCCAACACATAGTGGAAACTCAATACGCTTCATTTCAAGACGGCATCATTCTTTCGCCATGGATTGACGGCGCACCATTACAGCGCCTTGATAAATCCGTGTTTGACCAAATCTTTAACACGGTTATTCATTTAGAACTCCGTGGCCTTTTTGAGTGGGATTTCTGTCCTGGCAATATTTTGCAATCAGACAGCGCTAGAATTAAGTTGTTTGATTTCGGGTACATGTACCGATTTGACCCAAAAATTCATTTCAATAGTAACGGAGTAGACACGCCAATCTTTCATGGTGTAGAACGATTTGAAACTCGCTTCTTCTTTGACTATTTATTAAAAAACCCGCTTCAGCTGTCTGAAACTGAGAAGTTTGATCTTTACAAGCTAGAGAAACACTGTGCTCTTTTGGCCTACCAAAACAAGCTTAAACAACTAAAATTGCTTGGTGCTAGTGCTCACGTTATTGAGCATCAAACGGCCATCAACAATAACTGGGAATTGGCGATCCAGAGTGCAGAAGCACTGCAAGATCTTTTTATTCAGGAAAGCTTTCGATCTAATCTTCTGGATCTTCTGGATGATATTCATGGAAAATCGTGCTCTTCCTACACAATCCAAAAATCTGATTTAGTACTCGATATGCTCACCAATAATTTTGAAAAACTTAAGAGTAACGATGGTTTCTTCTTTGGTGATGAACATCTTGATAAGCAACAGTTGTTGGTAAAGTACCAAGAGTTAAAGCAAAAAGCGTTAGATTATCAATTAATTGGAAGTACAGCGTAGTAACGACAAAATGAGCGTTGACCTAGATTGAATTTGCTTTCTCATTTTAACTGTTAGTTTCCATACAAAACCTCATGATGATTTTGCAAAATGGTTCTTATTCAGTCATATGAACTTAACAATTCAATAATTATGGTCTTTAATTCCTAGCATTGATTGTTTTGGGTTTTAATTCTGGAATATATGTGCGTATTTGGTTTTATGTATTGATAATATATTAATAGGCGAGATAATAAGCTTGTTGTTAATTTATTGTTAACCATTTGGTCGTAAGCCAAATAAGGACAAGTTATGGAAATGGAAAATAAAATTCTCATCGATGCTTTTCAAACCCCGAATGAAGTCGCACCGACACTTTGTCCGTACTTTGATGATTTACCCGTTGATAAGTATGTCGACAGTGATCATCGCTTCCGCTCATATGCGCGGTTTAAAGCGAATAAAGAAGGAGTCGAGAGATTACCTCACTGCACCTTTAATCAGTCATCGGAATTTAACCGTCTTGTTGGTGATGTAGAGCGAGATTTCGCAGAGATGGATCACGACATGGTGAACACTGTGTATTTCCAACATTTACTCAAATCGTTTATGCAAAAAACAGGGACTGACAAAGACAGCTCTGTGGTTGAGGTTCATCAAATTCGAGTGACTTGCGATTCCGATGCCACCAGTTCTCCAGCTCCTGAAGGTATTCATCAAGATGGTTATCGTTTTGTCGGTATTTTTTGTGTTCAGCGCAAAAATATAACCGGGGGATTTACCAAGATTTATATGTCCCCTGTGGAACAGCACGCTCATTTAAATACTATTTTAGAAGAGAATCAGTTCGTTATTTTGAACGATTCTCGATTTTTCCACTATATTTCCGAAACTCTGTCGAGTGAAGCGGGCAAAAAAGGGGTTCGTGATGTCTTCGTATTTACCGCTTAATTCAAGCAACGTTATGAGTTTACGTGAGCAGTTCCCTGCGTTAGGGAATCTGAACAATGGTCTGTCTCCAGTGTATTTTGATGGCCCCGGTGGAACGCAGTTACCCACTTCCGTCATCGAAGGGTTTGGCGCTTATCTTCAGCATGGTAATTCAAACCTGGGCGGGCGATTCTCTGTGAGTGAAAATACGGTCAGCCTAGTGGATGTTTGCAGGCAGAAAGCCGCGGCTTTATTTGGCGCAAGTTCAAAAGATGAAATCGTATTTGGTGCAAACATGACGACAATGGCGTTCCATTTCAGTCGTGCAATCAGCCAAGATTGGCAGGCAGGGGACGAGATCATTCTTAGCGATGCTGATCACGGGGCCAATCGTTCTTCATGGGCGATGGCGGCCGAAGACAAAGGTGTAACAGTCCATTATGTTCCCATTAAGGATGCCAGCTGTAATCTTGATTTAGAGGTTTTTCAGTCACTGCTTAATGAAAAAACACGCCTTGTTGCGATGACCGCAGCCAGCAATTTGTCTGGAACTTTCGTTGATATTAAGAAGGTGACTGATCTTGCCAGAGCAAATGGCAGTGTGGTGTTTATTGATGCTGTCCATCTTTTGCCTCATCAAATTCTCAATGTCCAGAAGTTAGGTGCTGATTTTGTTGCTGGCTCTGCGTACAAGTTTTTTGGCCCTCACTTAGGGGTACTTTTTGGTCGTCAAGCATTGTTGGAGAAATACCGACCTTACAAGGTTGAACCTGCTCCAACGTATGCTCCCAACTGTTGGGAGACTGGGACACTTAACTTTGAAGCACTCTCAGCGTTCTCTGGCGCAATTGATTACCTAGCTTCGTTAGGCGAAGGACCAAGCTTGCGTGCTCAACTAGAGTCGGCATATGGCAATATTCATCAGTATGAAACGTCACTGTCGAGCTATTTTTTAGAGCGCCTAAATGAATTTCCTACCATTGAACTTCTGGGTGAATCTGGTACAGATAATCGAACGGCGACCTTTGCCCTTCGTTTTGGTGAGGTTGACCCTGCAAAGGTGGCGACACACTTAGGTGAGCATGAAATATATACGTGGAGTGGTCACTTATACGCGGACCGGCTCACCGATGCACTGGGTGTGACGCAAAAAGGAGGCATTCTTCGTGTCGGCTTGATGCACTACAACACCAAAGAAGAGATCGACCGATTTTTTCAGGTATTGAGCGACATGTTTGTTTAGTACGCTTCTGTTAATTGTCCGTTCTTCTTATCATGATCAAAGAGCCACAAACTGAGGCTCTTTGATTATCTACCATCATTGTCTGCCATCATTATTTGCTATCATCCTCTATCGATTTTTTCATGACAATCGTAAAGTCGCGTTGGTCATACCCATCAATAAGTTCCACGTTGTCGCACAGGGTTTTACAATAGCGAACGATTCCTTGTTTGTTGTACCCCGTTAAAAAAGGCTGCTTGGGAAAGGTGCTTGAATCGAGCAAGTTAAAGATGATGGCTTCATTCGCCATGACATACATATGCGAAATCATACCTGTCAGATAGTCAGGCTCTCGGCTGCGGTAGTTCAATGAGCCGCTCGCTATGACAATATCGGCATTGTTG
>NZ_JBNGCJ010000292.1:0-13806 GCF_049974785.1 Vibrio genomosp. F10 str. 9ZD137 | reverse complement strand
TGACCCGCTCTTCCGATCTGCTGCTCCGTATGGCCTTTAACACGTAAACCGTGCTGTTGAGCGGCCTGGAAAAGTTGTTTTGTTTGTTTGAGGTTAAACCCTATGGACTCACAGAAAACATCGACAGATGAAGCGAGTTTCTCTTCTGCGACCAAAGGAATCATCTCTTGGCAGATGAGTTCAATATATTGGTCCGATTTTCCTTTGTATTCCGGAGGGGTCGTGTGCGCCGCGAGTAATGTGGTCTCTACTTTTATCGGTACATGACGTTCAAGAGCTTTGGCGGCGCGTAACATTTTCACTTCATCATTTAATGTCAAACCGTAGCCCGATTTAACTTCAACGGAGGTAACGCCAGTGTTTATAAGCCCTTTCACGCGGGGAATAGCAAGCTCGACTAATTGTTCTTCTGTGGCTTTACGGGTTGCTTCTACGGTAGCGAGAATACCACCACCTTGGTTCGCGATTTCGGTATAAGGCACACCTTGAAGGCGCATTTCAAATTCGTTTGAGCGATTGCCAGCAAAGACGATATGAGTATGAGCATCAATAAGGCCCGGCGTGACTAGCTTATTCTTACAGTCATAAATAGGGCCCGCTACCGAATGGTGCCCGTTTGGGTTACCTAAAAGCACATTGCCCGAGGATAAATCGCTCTGGTCTTGAATTGAGGCGATCTTACCGTTTTTTAGTTGGACGACTTTTTCAGTGCTGACCTGGTAGCCTTCTTTACCTGGTGTCATCGACACAAGACGAGCATTGATAAGCGTAAGATCGGTAACGGATGTCATGAACGGCCTCAATGGATATTAAATGTATATACAATTAATAGTTCAACTCAAGCAGGCTGACAAGATGAATGTTACAAAAATGTGATCGTGATTTAGTGTGATGTGCTCAATTAGATGAGAATCTTAGAGCTTAATTTGTATTTTGACGCTGGATGGTAGAGTAAAGCAGTGCTGACTAAGTTCTCTTCACTCCAGGTGCGTCTATGCAGCAATAAGCAAGGTTCGTTGGTGGTCAGTGCTAATGCTGTTTTGACGTTATCCTCTGGTGAAATAGCTTCCACCGTATGCTCAATTGCGTTAAGCGGGCAGTTGTCAGAAAGATATTGATTGGGCGTGATGGCAGAGAAATCTTGTTGTAAATATTGGGGAACGTAACGTGGATTTACCCATCTCAGTTCTAGTTGAATTGGTTTGTTATCTTCAAAGTGTATGATTTCACTATAATAAACTTCTTTCCCTAGCATGATTCCGAGTTGTGTAGCAATGCGTTCATCAGCTTCGATTGAGGTTTGTGACACAACGAGATTGTGGTAGTTCTTACCACGTTGCGCGACTTCTTCAGCAATATTTCGTATGTCCAAAAGTGGAGATTGTGCTTTTTCTGGTATTGCGCAAACAAACGTCCCAGCTCGCGGTTTACGTTGCAGTTTTCCTTCGTTAACCAAATCTCTAATCGCTTTATTAACGGTCATCCGGCTGACATCAAATTGTTTGGTCAGTTCGACTTCTGTGGTAATTCTATGCCCGACAGGCCAGTTCCCCGATTGTATTTGTTCAGAAATAAAGTGTTTGATCTGGATGTAAAGAGGAACGTTGCTCATAAGACGACTCGAAATAATTGACTATACAAATAGTGAGTTAATTGGAGAGTGATTGCAAACCATAGGCGATGAAATATGACGAGCATACTATTCTATTGAGAAATTCATTCGACATTTGCATGGCAGAATAAAGCTCATAGGCGAGTATCAACTGGCGGGTTCTCGTTGTACAATCCAGCAATCATAGAGAAAGAAAAAATACAGAGAAATAGGCATGTCTTACCCCACCGAAATGACATTTTTTGAACGATTTGAAGCTGATATTTTATCGGGCGAGAAAACCATCACGATTCGAGATAAAAGCGAATGCGATTATCATGTTGGAAGTGTGGTTGATGTTAAAACCTTGGAAGAAGGACGTTGGTTTTGTCAGCTACACATTCAGTCTGTGGAGCCGATTATATTGAGCCAATTATCCGATTTTCATGCTGAGCAAGAGAATATGACGCTGGATGTACTAAAAAGTGTGATTGAAGATATTTATCCCGGTATCACGGAATTGTACGTGATAAGTTATCGCCTAGTTTAATGACTTTTATTTGGTTATTTTAAGTTGAGTCTAATAGATCAGCGATGTTTTGAGTCGACAAAAAAACGCCAAGCGTATATCAATAACAGCTTGGCGTTGTTAACCGAGTTGGCTTAACGCGAATTAATCGCGCTTCCAAAGCATGTGACAGAACTTATTATCTGGGTCTCTGCTGACTAGCATACGAGCAAAGACATCATCAAGAACATCGCTGTCTTCATCAACAAGGCCAATCCGAACTTCTGCGTAAACGTCCTTATCGACATCGAAGCCCACGTGCTCAGGCCAATCCTCACCAGTTTCAACTAATTCCGCTGCTCCACGTTCTTCAAATTGAGCTGTAAATAGAATCACATCAACAGGCTCTAGGTTGTCGGGTGCCATTTCAAGAAAAATGTCGTAGGCAGCATCGATTACGTCATCATAAGAGATCAGGTTTTGCTCATCAGACATAAGGGTTACGCTCGGCTCATGTATTTGCGTTCAGCAATATTAACGATAACGCGATCGCCTGTAGCGATGTACTCTGGGACTTGAATAGACAGACCAGTAGCGAAACGTGCTGGCTTTGTACGAGCCGATGCCGATGCGCCTTTAATTGACGGATCTGTTTCTTCGATAACAAGCTCAACCGTTGATGGCAACTCAAGCCCAGCAACTTTTTCGTTTACGATAACGACATGCATACCTTGAGTCTCTTCATTGATGAACATGAGATCATCTTCGATGTCGCTCTTGTTGAAGGTATATTGGGTATAGTCTTCGTTATCCATAAAGATGTATTCATCACCATCTACGTATGAAAAGGTAGACTGACGCTTGTACATTTCAACCGTTTCTACAACGTCATCGGCTTTTAAACGCTCATCAACACGAGCACCGTTGGACAGGTCAGTACAACGCATTTTGTAGATCTTAGTTCCGCCACGGCCACCAGGGGTGGTTACTTCAATTTCTTTAACAAGTAGAGTTTTGCCGTTTGATTCAATAGCAAACCCTTTTTTAATTTCACTGGCTCTAGGCATCAGAGGGATCCTTTGTATTTAGGTTGGGGGCATTATAGCAATTAAGTGGCAAGAAGGAATATCTTGATCGAATTCGTTGTCTGAGAGATCATAAAGATAGAATCCTTTTATTGAGTGTATTTGATACCTTTCATGACTCTTTCTGTAATTGACCCGAAACAACCTTTCCAAATCGACTATCAAGCCGCCGTTAATGACTTAGTTAAGTTTTTAAGGGGTGGGTTGGGCGAAAACCTCCACAGTATTTATCTCTATGGCAGTGTTGCAAGAAAGACGGCAAAACCTGGGCAATCAAATCTCGATGTGATCGTGGTGACGAACCGTTCGTTTAATGATTCGAGAACGACGTTACTCAATACGATCAAATGGCGTTTTCAACAAAGTTTTAGCCATATAACTGAAGTCTCCATAAAAACGGCATTATTGTCCGAAGTCGCCACATTGGAGAGTATATTTTCTTGGGGGTTTCAACTAAGACACTGTTCGGTGTGTATATACGGCGACGATTTATCCGAATGCTTTGGTGACTATGAGCCCAGCTGGGAAATAGCCAAGCACTGGAACATGGATGTAGAAGACTGGGTCGCGGTTTATCGAAATCGAATAGCTCGTGCAAGTTCACCACAAGAGCAAGTCAGGGCACAGAAAATAATTGCCAAGAAATTACTGCGCGCGAGCCATTCTCTGGTCATGTACCGAGACAAACTTTGGCTGGAGGATCCCTCTGAATGTGGCGAGCACTTTCTGCGGTTTTATCCAATGAAAAAAACCGAGATAGACAGACTCAAAATATTGCTGACAGGAAGAGTAATACCAAAGCGTTCGGTGATCGGGATACTGGACAGCTTTGGCGATTGGCTCGTCGAACAGTATAAAAAAACTGAGTTTCGAATCGGTTAGTTATTTTCTGCTTAATACATATGAAGCTTCAACATCCTATCTGAACCCATCATATCGTTCTTAGCCCTTCATTGCCTGGGAAGTGATGCAAAACCTTTTACAATCATTGCCCAGAAACAAGACAACTTACCCATATGTGCTAAATTATAAAAAGGCCAGTAAGTTTAAGGGAAACGATGGGCATGATCGTCACGAGACTCCAGTCAACATGGAATGTTATTGAAGGTTTTAGTCTCAAGTTTATAACACCCTCGTTGCTTGCTCTTCGAGAAGGCATGATTTGGCTATTGCCCTGTTTAATGTTGTCCTCCTTCTTTCTCTTCTTTGCCAGCATGGGCGAGTTTGTTTTTGGTCGAAGGACGGAGTGGGTAACATCGCTGTATGCTATTCATGGTTCGATAGCGAGTTTTTTCCCTTTTCTAATGACAGCAGCGCTGTCGTATGTGTTAGCTATGCAGTGGAAATTACCACGCCCGCCTGTTGCCTTGCTGTCTGTTCTTTACCTAGTGGTGATCGGTGAAGTCTTACCTAATCAACAATCAGTACAAACGTTTAATATTATTATCGCGATAATCACGCCGTTGTACGCCACTCCTATATTAGCCAGTTTATTGAAATTAGGCAGTTTGAAAATAACTCGGTCTAATAGTGGTGGGAAAATTGTTAAAGAATCCCTAAATTTAGTGCTACCAGCCACGATCACCGGAGTGATTGTGATGATCGTGAACAGCCTGATTTTTACCGGATTAACGGGCAATCATTTATTGTCTGCGGTTTATTTGGACTATGCCAATGAGCCTTATACATTTGGAATGGTATTCGCGGCATTAAATTCAACGCTGTGGTTTATCGGTATTCACGGATACTACGCGTTGCTCCCCTTGGTTGACTATTTACAAGAAGCAACCAACTTAAGTTACTCTACGTTTTTAGCAGGGAGTACGGGGCCGTATCCTATGAATTTATCTTTCATGGGTTCGTTTGTGTTCATTGGAGGAAGCGGTGCTACGCTTTCTTTGGTTTTGGCACTGCTGGTCTTTTCTGAACAAAAAGCACTCCAGGTTATTGCTTTAGCGAGTATTCCCATTGGTCTAATAAACGTCAATGAGATTTTGTTGTTTGGCCTTCCAATTATCTTTAACCCACGGCTGTTTTTCCCATTTTTTTTAGTGCCTATCGTCAATGTCTGTACCTCCATGTTTGCGATTCAGTCTGGGTGGGTATCGGTGCCTGTTGTGTCTGTCCCCTTTAATAGCCCGGTATTAATTAATGCCTGGATATCGACAAATGGCGACGTTGGCGCGCTCGGCCTTCAACTCTTTAATGTATTGATTGGTACTTTGATTTATCTGCCTGCGGTGCGAGGGCTCAATAAGGTCTATGCAAACCGAAAAATCGATTTCCCATTCTTAGATACCACTTATACGCGCCGTCAAGAAGAGGCTGAAACGCTCCGTGAAGACCCGATTGCGATCGCTCAAAGCGAAGAAAAAAAGGCGAAATCATTGGAAGATCAACTGGAGGTCATCAGTCATAAAGAGTTTTGTATGGAATATCAGCCCCAGATCTGTTCGCTCACGGGTAAAGTGGTAGGGTGTGAAGCGTTAGTGAGGGCCACATCAAGCAGTGGAGAGTTAGTGTATCCTGGCGCTTTTATCCCTTGGCTTGAAGAAGCTGGGTTAATGAAAGATCTTGATGTCTGGGTGTTTAAACAAGTAGCGAAAGATATCCAGATTTGGAATAAAAGCGGTAATAGGACTTCGGTTAGCATCAATATTTCTCCAGAAACATTAGTGACTGAAGATGTGATGACGCCAATATTAAAAGCGATCACACCCGTCGCCAGCCAAATCAATATCGAAATTACGGAAGAAACTTTGCTGGTGGATGAGCAGAAGCTGATGATGTCTTTTAATCGGTTACAGAACTTGGGCGTAAAAGTCTACATTGACGACTTTGGTACCGGCTTTTCTTCTTTAAGCTACCTGAACCGATTTAATATTGATGCGATAAAGATAGACCGTTCTTTCGTTCTAGCACTAAGCTCCGAAAAGGGAAGAAAGGTTTTCACAAGCATCCTGTCTATTGCGACAAGACTTGATATTTCAGTTGTGGTAGAAGGGATTGAAACCCTTGAGCAGCTTAGCTTCATTCCCAAAAGTGATACGATATCAGTTCAAGGTTGGTATTATAGCCGCTCTCTTCCTAGTAAGAGTTACAGGGAATATTGTCACCTCAATGAACAACTCACAATAGATAATGGCCAAGATGTATCAGCCCGCTAAGACCATTAAAATAGACCGAGTTGCGGTTCAGTAAGGCGAGTGAAATCTAAGCCAATGAAAGGCAGGATTGCATCACCAATAGGCTTGAGCTGTTTATCAATATAGTGTTGGTAATCAATGGCACTTTTTCGATACTCATGTGGCTCAGGGCCATTGATTGTAATGATATACGCGATTAATCCTTTGTTTTGATATTGCAACGGCCGCCCAAGTTGTTGGTTCACTTCATCAGCCAGACGCGCCGCTCTCACCTGAGGAGGCACATTCTTTTGATATTCATGCAGTTTACGTCTTAATCTCTTCTGGTAAATGAGTTGGTCATCGTATTGGCCCGCAAGTGTGGCTTCCACAAATTGCCTCACGTACAGTTTTGGACACTGACCGTGAAATATCAGCTGGTAAAGTGTTTGCTGAAATTGTTGTGACAGAGGCGTCCAATCGGTTCTGGCACTTTCTAGCCCTTTAAAGATTATCTGCTCTTGGGCGCCTTCCCCTTTTAATCCTGCATAACGCTTCTTCGAGCCTTTTTCCTCACCGCGAATCGTCGGCATGAGAAATTTTCGGTAATGAGTTTCGTATTCCAACTCTAACATTGAAGTGAGCTGATATTCTGATTTGAGGTGGCTATCCCACCAGTCATTGATTTTTTTCACAAGCATTTGACCTATCTGGTCAGCCTCATTCTGGCTGCATTGCTTGTTCAGGGAAACAAAGGTTGAGTCTGTGTCACCGTAGATCACTTGGTAACCTTCCGCTTCAATCAATACCTTGGTTTTTTTCATGATTTCGTGACCGCGCATGGTAATACTCGATGCCAGCCGAGTATCAAAAAATCGGCAACCAGACGAACCGAGAACCCCATAAAATGAATTCATGATAATCTTAATCGCTTGAGAGAAAGCTTTGTCGTTCCTTTGTTTTGCGAGGTCTCGTGCTTTCCACAGATCTTCAATCATTTGAGGAAGAAAGTGTTTGGACCGATGAAACTGACCACCACGAAAACCTGGAACCGCTTGTTCATTGCCGATTCCTATTTCTTGTTTTAGCCCTTCAATTAAGCCCATTGGGTCTATTAGAAAAGAGCGAATGATCGACGGGTAAAGGCTTTTAAAGTCGAGCACCAATACGGAATCATAAAGGCCTGGCTGTGAGTCCATCACATAAACGCCGGGGCTGGCGAGCCAGTTCTCTGGTTCTAGATTCGGAGCCACATAGCCAGAACGATGTATCTGCGGCAAATAGAGGTTGGTGAAGGCTGCAACAGAGCCCCCAATTCGGTCCAGCTCAACTCCGGTTAAACGCGAACGCTCGATGGCAAAATCAATGAGATGGGTTTTCTCAAAGATTCGGTTAACCAAAACACAATCTTGTAAGTTGTATTTCGCCAAAGAGGGTTTATCTTGGCGAAACATTCGATTGATTTCATCCATGCGGTCATGAACATTATGAATGCTTTTGCCTTCCCCTAGCATTTCTTGGGACACGGATTCCAATGACCAAGATCGAAAGTGATAGGTGGCGGTTTTGAGTGTATCAATGCCATCCATGACAACACGACCAGGGAGAGTAATGAAGCTCTGCTGGGTACTCACTGACGTTCGGAAGTAGCTCATTTGCCTAGCTCGACCTAGCGTTAATTTGATCTTGTTGAACTCGGCTCTTTTATGAAGAAGACGAAAATCAAAATCAATAACGTTCCAGCCGATAATGACATCAGGATCAAACTCAGCAAACCAACGGAGTAGCGCCTGTAAAAGAGCCTTCTCATCATCAACCCATTCAATGGGGGTCTCACTGTCTTCTTTCTGGCCAATCATAATGACGCGACTGTCCATCTTGCTGTCTAATCCAATCGAGTAGAGGATGCCTTTCTCTGAGCATTCAATATCCAAAGAGACCACATTGAGGTTCGGAATGTAGTCACCCTGTCGACACTTAGCGTGAGTGACTTTTGTGTAAGATGGCATAGCTTGAATTTGACCGGTGTATTCAATGCTTCCTTTAATGAAACGTTCCATTAAAAAACGATCAGTTAATCGCACGTCTGATTCTAAAGTTAAAATCTCACGATTTTTTAGCGCGTCGTCCAAACGATGTGCATCACGTATTGTTGTGCAGTAACAGGCAGCCAGATTAATACCATCGAAGCTTTTGAGCGATAAGGGTTTGACTTCAAGAGAAAGGTTTAGGTCGGAAGCAATTGACATCACTTTTTGGCGCTGACTGTCGTCAATGAAAAAGACGCACTTTTCACCTTTTACGATGATTTGAACGGGGCCCTGTTCAGTACTTAGCCATAAGTCAATTTGTGTTTGGCCGACGGTATCACGTGCTTGGCGAGTTAATACAAAACCTTGGTTAATAGCCAAACAACTTGCCTCACAAAATATAGTGTTCTAAAAAAAGAGTGACCTAAACAAATAGATAGTTATCAAAGCAATAGTGACTTGAAAATAAAGCTATCTAAACACCAGTTATGTAAAAAAGAAAAGGCTACGTTATGTAGCCTCTCTAGTGTAACAAATATTCCGCCTAACAAGTAACAGATAGAACTGTGGCGAATAGGGAGAAAAGTCACCGTACAGCAATCCTGCTACTATCATTCAACAATTATTCTCATTCAACAACGACTATCAACATTCGCAATTACGCTCAACATGCCGTAATAGAACAGCCTAGATTAAATATGCTAGTAATAGAGATAGGCGGTGAGTTTTGCTGACGTATCTTCTCTAGTCCAATGTTGGTAGCTTACTTGGCTGCGTACTGCCCAGTGACGATTAAATGTCCAGTGCCAACTTGCCGTTGCGCTTGAGTTTTGCTCGGCATTGGAGTCAATAAGGGCTAAGTATTGGCCTTGTAACCCAATTCGGTGCTGGTCGGCCACTTGATACAATAAGCCCGCTTCAACGCCAATACCGACAGTGGCGTCATACTGGGTTAGTTGGCCACCACTCAACTCTGTCGATAGCAGTGAATACGCATGGAGCTTGTCGGCTTGCCCCCAGGCTTTACCCACACCAGCTTGGCCAAACCAACGTCCTGCGAGTTTATCTGTGCTTGGTTTACGGTCAAAGCCCGCTCGGACATTCCATGCCAAGCTGTTGAAAATGCGATTACTTGGCGCAAGCGACATTGCATCAAGTAAATACAAGCGGTCAAGGCGGGTGTTTGAATCTTCATCAATACTGAGTTGTGTATCTAGAAAGCTGATCTGGGCACCAGGAATAAACCCAGCCTGAGAATCCAGTAAATCATGATACGCAGCACGCCATTCAAGAGTGGCTTTGTCGGTACTGTTATTACTCGTTTGCAGTCCTAAGCCGACTCGGGCCGATGCGTGTCCTTGCTCTGGGGATATCTCTGGCACAGGCACAGAAGCAAAAGGAGAATCGACTTTAATTCTGCTTCGCTGATACAGAAGTTGAGTCAGTTGCTTTGCTTTGGCGTCACGGTCTAGACCGTCTTCGTATAACTCAAAATTTAACCATTCATAGGCGAACTCTAATATGGCCGCACGCTCATCTTCGTCAAATTCGACATCGGACGGGAATTCTCCTTGTTTGGCTCGAATTGAGGCATCAAATAAACGTTGATCAATCTCATTGGCTTGATGTATTAATCGAGTTCCAAACGCTTCGCGATATCGCGGCGTTTCAAGAAGCCCGTTTTTTGCCAAAGCTTCCACCGTATCTGATGGGATAGCTTGAAGAGGGAAGTCAGCAATGAGTGATAAATCATCGCGAGAGAGTTCCAACAACGCTAACAGTTGATATGAGCAATTCTCATCTAAGAAATAGTAGTCGAATTCAGCACGTTGCATTTCCCACAAATGGAGTAAAACACGATTTACTTCACTTTCAGTGAAATTGAGCTTGTATTCCCAAATGTCTCGAGATTCGATGTCGTTGTATTCTCGAACTTTTCGATAATAGGGCATAACAGCAAAACGACCGGGGTAGCTACCAATAAGGCCTCGCATTGCGTAAAGGGCAGGGTTATCTTGGGTTTCCGGTTCTGCCGCAAAATTGATAGCAAAAGCGACGAGCTCTTTGTGGCGTGTTTGATCCTTTGCATCAACTCTTAGTAGTGTGTGACCAAACATCGATGAAGGGTCATTCATAAAAGCGGTGGGGAAGACGAGTGTCATTCCCTCTGGATCTAACACATCAAGCCAGTTTTTAAGGTCAGGGCAATGTAGAACTGCTTCTCTACCGTGTAACGACTCAAGCCAAGAGTACCGAGCGGGATATTGGCACTGGGTGAGCTGGGCGATTTCTGAGTCTGTGCTATACAGGTTTTCGACGGTCGCTATAAGTTCTGTTTCTGGATTGACTTTGCCATCAGCGGCTAGGAAAAATTCATCCTTATCAACAGCACTTTGTAAACCACGCAAAGGCTTGTCGACATAATGCCCAAGTTTCAACCAGTAGGGATGTTGAGATAATTCAGAAAAGCTAAATTCATCAGCGTTAAAAGAGGCGCTTAACGAATTTGTAGAGCTTTGAGCGAAAGAACAAAACGTGGCACTAACGCTTATCGTTAGTGAAAAACCGACAGTCCAAAAATTCATTGTTAACCGCTATTGTTTTATAATCCATATACTTAATGGTTGTCAGAATAATGACTAACGATAGGTAAAGCTATAAAAAAGTGCCCTTGATGGGCACTTGGCGTAGTATTGTTTCACTAGATACGGTAATCAGCGAGTGTTTGATCTTGAGAGACTAACGTATTCAAGTTTGCGAACACTTCTTCTGAAGTGACGTTTTCAGATTGGAATACTTCAGCAAAATTTTCTTGCGCTAGAGTGTTAAAAGCGGCTTTGTCAGCCTGCTTAATTCCCCAAACCTCAGATAGAGTGGCAAGTGTTTCACCCTCTCCCTTAGCGATATCACGAGCCAAGTTATCTAAGTTCCCGTCGATAAATAGCGCTAGTTTTTGTGCAGAACTAATAGTACCAGTGCCATCACAGCCCAACGTTCCAAAAGTAATACCAAATGTTTGGTTACCCGATGTACCGTTAGTTGTTGCGGCTAGGACTTTAAATACTTTGCCTGATTTACCGTCAAAAATCATAGTACCAAAACCACAACCTACGTCTGTGTCAGCAATGGCAATGTTAGAAAGAGGAAGAGTCGAAACTAGAGCAACCACTGCAAGAAGCTTTTTCATGGTATATCCTTATTGTATTGATTTGATGTTAATTATTCACGGGGTCATTGTAGCAATAAATTGTTACAGCTCTATAAATAAATGAAATTAGTTGCATTTTCAACCATTCGCTTAATTTATCTATTCATTCAAATACATTACAGTCTTGGATTGAGAGGTAGGGCAGGTTGTGCAGAAGACAAATTGAAGGTTACGCAGAAGACAAATAACAGCGATTACTTATCCATTTGGGCAAGAATTGCTTGCTAAAGTTTGGATTTGCGCACATATTCATTATGAGTTTCGACTCAAAAATGAGTTAAACTAAGCGAATTGTATAGCAAACCTCACACAGAGTTGTTTGCAAGAAGATTAACAAGTGTGGAGATACAAGTTTGATAAATGTTTTCCTTGTAGATGATCACGAGCTGGTTCGCACAGGGATACGACGTATTATTGAAGACGTCCGTGGTATGAACGTAGCAGGGGAAGCTGAAAGCGGTGAAGATGCTGTAAAATGGTGTCGCAACAATCATGTTGATGTCATTTTAATGGATATGAATATGCCTGGTATTGGTGGCCTAGAGGCAACCAAGAAAATTATACGTTTTAATCCTGATATAAAAATCATTGTTTTGACTGTGCATACAGAGAACCCGTTTCCTACAAAAGTGATGCAAGCCGGAGCGGCTGGTTACTTGACTAAAGGAGCTGGCCCAGATGAAATGGTCAACGCAATTCGAGTGGTTCATAGCGGACAGCGCTATATATCTCCTGCCATTGCACAGCAGATGGCGCTAAGTCAATTCTCACCTGCCTCTGAGAACCCTTTTGCCGATTTGTCTGAGCGCGAGCTTCAGATCATGATGATGATCACCAAAGGTCAAAAGGTTACAGATATTTCTGAGCAATTGAGCTTGAGCCCTAAAACAGTCAACAGCTACCGATATCGTCTATTTAGTAAATTAGACATCAGTGGTGACGTTGAACTGACTCACTTAGCGATAAGGCACGGGATGCTCGATACAGAGACGCTATAGTGCCCCAACTTTTTGATTCTGTTTCTTTTCTAAAAACTGTTACCAATCAGCCCGGTGTTTATCGAATGTATAACACCGAGGCTGTTGTTATTTATGTTGGAAAGGCCAAAGATCTTAAGAAACGCTTAACCAGCTACTTCAGAAAAAACGTTGATAGCGAGAAAACCAAAGCACTCGTCTCTAACATAGACAAAATTGACGTTACTATTACTCACACTGAGACAGAAGCGCTCATTCTTGAGCACAACTATATTAAGCAATATCTGCCTAAATATAATGTGCTATTGCGCGATGATAAATCTTATCCCTATATCTTCATTAGCGCCCATAAACACCCGCGTTTATCAATGCATCGAGGGGCTAAAAAAAAGAAAGGTGAGTATTTTGGGCCTTACCCAGATTCAGGCGCTGTCCGAGAAACCCTTCATCTATTGCAAAAAATCTTTCCTGTCAGGCAGTGTGAAGACACGGTTTACGGAAATCGAACCCGACCATGTTTAATGTACCAAATAGGCCGCTGCGCAGGGCCCTGTGTCTCTAGCCTTATTTCTGAAGAAGAATATGGCGAGTTGGTCGATTATGTTCGTTTGTTTTTGCAGGGAAAAGATCAACAAGTCTTGAAACTGCTGATCGAGAAAATGGAACAAGCCAGCACACAGCTTCGTTTTGAAGATGCGGCCCAGTTTCGTGATCAAATCCAGGCAATTCGACGCGTTCAAGAGCAGCAGTTTGTTTCTGATGACAGTATGGATGATATGGACGTCCTTGGGTTTGCCCAAGAGAACGGCATTGCCTGTATTCATATATTGATGATACGCCAAGGGAAAATACTCGGCAGTCGCAGCCATTTCCCTAGAATCCCGAACAATACGGTCAGAGAAGAGGTGTTCTACAGCTTTTTAAGTCAATACTACTTGAGCCATAACGAAGCTCGCTCTGTGCCAAATAGAATTGTCCTTAATGGCGACTTAATTACGGATACCGCCCCCATACAAGAAGCTTTGTCTAATATCGCGGGTCGAAAAGTGAATTTTCATTTGAATGCGACCAGTACAAGAGGGCGCTACCTAAAATTAGCGAATACCAATGCGCTAACTGCAATTACGACTAAGATAAACCACAAGATGACCATATCTCAGCGATTTAAGGCGCTGAGAGACGTGTTGGATATCGATAATATCGCGCGTATGGAATGCTTTGATATTTCTCACACGATGGGCGAAAGCACCATAGCGTCGTGTGTGGTGTTCAACCATGAAGG
>NZ_JBNGCJ010000291.1:0-25932 GCF_049974785.1 Vibrio genomosp. F10 str. 9ZD137 | reverse complement strand
TAGCCCAACAGTTGTGTGACCGCCGGATTGACCATCGTGATATAACCATCTTGATTGATCACCATCAATCCATCTTGACTATTCTCGACCACACCCGCCGCTAAACGTTGACGACTCAGAACTGACTGGATGTTTGTGACGTCTTGAATTGCGAATAGAAATTGCCCTTCTTTAGACAGTTTACGACAAGTAATTTCTAACCTTTGTTCATGGTTAAATATGTCTTTCCTAATCAGCAATACATCATCAAACTCGTTACCACTTAAGATCTTTTTGTACAACTGGCTCTGCTTATCTACGTTAATCACATCAAGAAGGTTAGCCCCTGTGAGATAAGCTGGGGTGCATTTGAACACATCATTACAAGCTGCATTGAAATGGAGAATATTTCCTTTGTCATCAACAACGATTAGACCATGCTGCACTGTTTCAACAACTTCATTCACAAAGGATTTTTCCTGCTCCAACTTATCCAGTGTATAAACGACCTGTCGCTCTCTCATACTGATTCTGTCGAGCATGGTGTTAAACGCACTCACCAGATCGCCAATTTCATCGTTAGACGAAACTTCAATCCGCTCATTTTTACCGTCATGATTAATATAGGTGCTTATGGCTTGGTTTAGAGCAAATACAGGGGTTAATATGAATTTTTCAATTAAGCGATAAAGACCAAAACCAGCAACAACCAGCAGCAATAGAGAGAAGTATCCATTCAATAACACGCGATTGTACAACTGCTTGAACGTTGCCTTACTGATCGTCACTCTTAATCGAGCAATGGTTTCTCCGTTTAACTTGACTGGTGTTAACACATAAATGAAATCCCCGGATGACGAGAAGCCAGATGATAGAATTTCTTTTTGCTGTTCAACGTTAGGAGTGGGAGTCGATGCTCCTTGCTGTTGATACATACCCAATAAATCGTCGTTGATACTGTACAACTTAACTTTCAGTACATTCTCATCGGCAGAAAATACAGACAAGGTTTCGCCAACCACAGCGGGATCATCGAGTAAAAGAGTGGTTTGAAGATTAAGTGCGATACTGCTAGCGACGACATCAATACGCTCTAAAAGCGCATTCTTTTGCATTGTATAGGTCGCAATAAAGCCATAGCCTTGGGCAACTATATAAGTGATGAAGACAAACAATATAATCGGAATCGTCAGCTTATTTCGCAGTGAAAGATACCGCACCATATCGTCCTCCTTTCATCAATGACATATAAATAGTTTACTTGACCCATATACCAGGCGACTTATATCTCTTTCTTATGCAAACTTGTTCTGCACTCTTCCTATGTATCTCAATACAAAGTGTGACCCGATCTCCGCAACAGGAAGACCTATACCTGCAAAGGCAACAAACAAAAAATAACCTGATTGGTACTTATATCACCGTATTTTATGCCGTTTTACTTATTATTAGTAATGACTAATAGGTAACATACATGACTCAAGATTAAACAACTAGGGCAACAAATGACACAAGCAACGATTACTCTAAATTGTGACATGGGCGAAAGTTTCGGCGAATGGAAGATGGGCGCCGATGAACAAGTGATGCCTCACATTAATATGGCAAACATCGCTTGTGGCTTTCATGCCTCAGATCCCAGTATTATGAGCCAGACTATCGAATTTGCGATACAACATCAGGTGTCTATTGGTGCCCACCCTAGCTATCCTGATCTACAAGGATTTGGGCGTCGCTCTATCCCATTCGAGCCACAGCAACTGACCGATTTACTGATCTATCAAATTGGTGCTTTAAAAGCCTTATGCGAGAGTAAGAACACGACCTTGGATTATGTTAAACCACACGGGGCTCTTTATAACGACATGCAAGCGAACATAACGATCTTTGAGGCCGTTGTTGATGCTGTTTCATGCTTTCATATTCCTCTCATGACGTTAGCCTCGCCACATAATCAACCTAAACTTGATATCGCAGATCGCTACGATGTGCCTCTGTTATTCGAAGCATTTATTGATAGAGCGTATCTCGCCAATGGACTGCTCGCCCCGAGAAGTCTAAGTGGTGCGGTTTTATCACACAAAGAAGACATATTGAACCAACTTAAACAGATCTTGAATTACCAGAAAGTGACCACTCTTGATGGTTTTGTTATCCCTATTGACGCTGACACCCTATGTGTTCATGGCGACAATTCAGATTCGATAGAGCTTATTAAAGAAATAGCTCAATTAATTCACTCTCATTCAAAGTGAAACGTGATGACTCAAACCATACAGGGAGTATAATTTGACGTATTCTTTTACCATTAACCCCGTTGCAGAATGCTCCATCTTAGTCACGTTTGATGCGGATCCTTCATCCCATTTGTCTCTTTTTATCGGAGCCATTACTCACTCGTTAGCGAAGTCCTATTCCGATTGGATAATGAATATTACTCCATCATACAACACGATACTCATCGATTACCTCCCTCACCGCATTGGGCTTACTGAATTTTTAGCCAAGATTAATTACCATATCAGTCAAGAGAATCAACCTACCCATTTTAGTCATAACACGGTGATTCTTCCTGCCTATTACGACCTATCTGTTGGGGCAGACCTGACTGAATATTTAAGCGATGGCCTCTCTTTAGAGAAGATCATTGAGCTGCATACCGAGGTTGAATACACGGTCTCTGCGATTGGTTTTGCACCCGGCTTCGCATTTTTATCTGACGTTCATCCGCTATTACGAAAGCCCAGAAAAGCCTCCCCTAGACTGAATGTCCCTAAAGGCAGTATTGCCATTGCTAATAAGCAAACTGCGGTTTACCCCAACGCTTCTCCTGGTGGATGGAACATCATAGGCAATTGCCCCATCAGCCTCTATGAGCCATCTAAAGAGCCGATGACACCTTTCTTGATAGGTCAAACCGTTAAATTTAGACCCATTTCCAAACAAGAGTTTATATCGCTAGGTGGCGTGATCCCCGAAAAGGACATTCAATGAAACAGCACAGCAATGCTTTGAAAGTGGTTAAACCCGGTCCGCTTACTCTTATTCAAGATTTCGGGCGCTTTGGGGGCAGTCATCTCGGGCTGACTCAGGGTGGGCCTGTGGATGATTATGCCTATAGTTGGGCTAACCATTTATTAGGTAATACGGTGAACAGCCCTACATTAGAAATAACGCTCGGTCAGGCGGAATTTGAAATTCTTACTGATTGTACACTCGCCATCACTGGCGCAAACCAGCAAGTCACGCTTGATGGTGAAACCATTACAAATTGGTCAACGTTTAATGCCAACAAAGGGCAACGACTAAAATTCGGGCTCACGAAGAATGGCTTACGAACGTATCTAGCCATTGTCAGTGGTTTTAAGGCTGTAGATCATTTTGGCAGCTGCTCAACTGTCGTGCGAGACGGCGTTGGTGGTCTGAATCAAGATGGTCAGCCCATTAACACAGGTGATGTTTTTCAATGCTCACCACACACTCAACATAAAAAGCCCATCCAACTGACTTTTCGATATACCCCAAACTATGATTTGCCGCTGAAATTACGAGTGATAGAAAGCTATCAAAGTGCCCTGTTCCCTACCGAATCATTGCAAAAATTTTATCAGCAACGTTTTACCGTGAGCCAGCATAGTGATCGGATGGGGTATCGACTTTCAGGTGAAGAGATTACGCCACCAAAAACAGAACTGCTGAGCGAAGGCATTGCTTTAGGCTCGATTCAAGTCCCACCAGATGGGCAACCGATAGTTTTGCTCAATGACCGTCAAACGATTGGAGGTTACCCAAAAATTGGGTGCGTTGCACGAATAGACTTACCAAGACTTGCCCAAGCTAAACCTGGGCAAGATATTCAATTTGTTAAAGGCGATTTGTTAGGGTTACAAGACGCATGGTGCCAATGGGCTCGGTTCTTTGGTTACTAGCTCTGATGTTATGGTACCGATAGCGCCAGCGAGTAATGCCAACTCTTTAGGGTAAGAACGCTCAATAGCCAGCTCTAATGCTTTAGTTTCAACGTCTTGATAACTCAAAGAGAGCGCCGTCGGATGTGTATTCTCAATAGAGCTTTCTTTCGCCAAACAAAGCGACCAATGAGCCACCAATTTTTTGGCAGCATCTAGAGCCGACGACCCTTTGACCACTTCTACACGCGCGTAGTTTTGTTCTTCAAACGTCACGTCTGTTGAGCGTAAAGTCGCATCGCTTCCAGGGATTTGTTGCGCACCATAAAGTGGTTTCGATAACTTGGTAGCAGAGCCAAACGTTGGAATAAATTGTTCCATATGGCCGATAGCACGTAAGGTTCTTTCCATCATCGCTTCATCAGACCACCCGTTAGATAGCTTTCCTTTCAATCTTTCAGGCAAATTAGGCTGAGCAGATTCTGAGGTGGAGGAGACCAAGCCATCTTTGAATAGAGTGATATTTTCTGTCATGCCGTGCAGCTGAAAAACACCATTGGCATAAGGCGTAAGTTGAGCCATTCCCTTTGCTGTGCCGCGGGGACCATGAAAAATAACCTCTGGCCACTGTTGATTGCAAGCTTCCCAATGAGTCATATAGGCCGCTTTGAACTCGACCATGCGATTTCGCTTATAACTGGCTTGATCGTCGACGGTACCTGTTTGGTAGCCACACGCATTGACCAGGTGCTCAGCATACATTTGGTGCTCTTGACCGTTAGAGTCTTGATAAGTCAGAAGCCACATACCATCAATGAACTGTGTTCGAATTAACGTTGTGTTGGTTTTAACATCACACTTATCCATCTGTTCCAAAATCAAGCTAGCACTCGCCGCCAGCCTAAACACACTCCAACCGTATTCTTGTACTGAGATGACGGGGTATTTCAGTCGATCTAATTCGGCATTTTGTGCAAACGGTATCATCCAGTCATCAAGGCTTAGAGGGTGTTTGGGCTGCTTACTAAGGGCCAACGTTTGAAGCTCGGCCTTACTGTAGGATTTGAAATATTGTTCAGGGTTGCCAAGAACCTGATTACGGCCATCTTTATCTACAAGCGTTTGGTAGCAACTTTTCACCAACTTTAACCGCTCAATAATACCATGAGGGTTCCCATCATCGCTAATAGGAGTCGCGATGACAGTAGGCCTACGATTGATGGTATGAGGAAAAAGTCTCACGGTGTTAATCGACTGCTCCAAGAGCTCTAAGCACTGCTTAGAGGAAATCTCTCTATAAAGGTTACCACCGGCATGGAGATGACAAATAGGAGGGCCATTGACAAGACTCTCGCTTTTCTCAAGCAATGCTAAAGAAACGCCAAGTTCAGCCAAATGAATAGCAACAGTTGACCCCGCTACGCCGCCTCCAATGATCGCGACTTGAACGTAATTAGAGCGTTCAACCTCATTTTTCATAGTAAACACCAACTATTTAATTCACGCCGTATTTTAGTGGCTTTTAACCACTATTCAACCGCTATTTAAAAGACACCAGTAAACAAACAGACTCATAATAAAAATGAATTATTTGCAAAAAAACACTTGACTCAATAAATGGCTAGCCCTTTTTTTCGATTATGTGAATAACAATAATCCTTCACATTCCGTCCTAAAAGGGCTGTAACCAAACCACAGTTATCTACAGGCTAAGTTATCCAAAACTTTATCCACCGTTTTTGTGGATAACTGCCAAATACAGAGAATGAATGGTTAATTAATCTCTTTGCTCATAGGGGTTAACAGAGTTTTAACCAAACTTCTGACAACCACAAAAAGTGTGCAAAAAGCGACCAGCGGCAAGGCTATCCAAAGCATAAAATGCCAAGTTGCCGATAGATCAAAGCCAAACTTTAATATACTCGCCACCAACAACTCTGCACCTAAACTCGCTACAATACCCGCAACCAATGCCATGAGGCCATATTCTGCCCAGATGGTACGTTTTATAAACTTCTGAGTCGCACCTAAAGTTCGGTACAAACGAAGCTCTTGCTGTCTTTGAGAAAGACTCAGTTGCAGTAGCGTGAATATAAGCAATAAGCCCGCCAAACCACCCAACCCAGCAAGTAAAGTAATCGCCCATACAAACTGTCTGAGTAACTGCTCAATCTTACTGCCCACTTCCCTAATATCCATGAAGCTGACCGTTGGGTATTCTCGAGACAGGCGTTGCATCAGCGAGTCATGCTCTGGGTCAATTCTAAAACTGATCAAGTAGCTCGCCATGTGATCGGCCATAAGATCAGAGGTAAAAATGAAATAGAAATTAGGCTTCATTTCCCGCCATTCTACTTTTCTGATTGAATTGACTTTGGCTTCGATGGTCTGTGCACTGATCGTGAACGTTAACGTGTCACCGATGTTAATACCTAAGTCCTGTGCGACTTCAGATTCCACAGAAACACCACCGACCTCGCTCCACTCCCCTTCGAGCACTGGATTGTATTCCGGAATGGTATCTCCCCAGGTGAAATTCAGCTCTCTTCGAAGTGCATCACTCTTTTCTTCTGCTCCCTCAATTTCTTTGGCATCAACACCGTTAATATGGGTCAACCTGCCACGAATGATCGGAAACGCCTGTGAACGCTCAACCTTATTCTGGTCCAGTTGCTCCAAATAGCTTTCCCGGTCTTGCTCAGATATATTCAATGAAAAGGCATTCGCCGCGTTCGCTGGTAGTGTCTTTTGCCAATCTTGCAGCAGATCCGTTCTCACTAACCACAGTGTCGCCATTAGCATCAACGACAGACCGAGAGCGCTGTATTGAAGCCCAGTCATGACAGGTGTTCTGTGTATCCGGTTCAAAGCAAGTTTAAACGTTGCGCCCAAGGGCAATTTCGTCATCAGCTTGGTGATAGCGAGGCTGATAATAGCAAGGGTGACAATAATCCCAACCAGCCCGCCGAACAGCATCCATACCAAGGCATTACTCGCGTAATAACTAAGTAAAGGTAAAACTGGAATCGCGATTAACCAATAATAGCGACGTTTGAAAATGTGTTTACTCGCCGGTTGCATTGCTTGCGAAGCACTAATGTTAAACAAATTCAGCAGTGGAATGCCTAATGCAGGTACAGCGATAAGCACACACGTCGCAACCGATAACAGATAAGGCGATAAACCGTAGGAAGGAAGTTGCTCTGGCAAGATATCCACCAAAGGCAATCTAAGCAGGTATTCTAGGAGCATCCCAGCACTGAAACCGAGTGCAATGGAAACCAGTAGCAAAATACCGATTTGAAGGAGTATCCATCGAGTAAGCCAACGCTTGGTGGCCCCCAGGCTTTTCAGCATAGCAATGGTGGTTCTTCTCGACGCCACATAACTTTGACAGGTTAAGACTAACGTTGCTGCCGCCATTAAAATCACAATAGCGACGCTGAGCGAGAGATATTGCGTTGTGTTAATGAAGATATCGTTAGTTCGACTGGCTGTATTAGTGTCTTTCCAGCGTTCGCTCGCCGTCAGCGTTACCTGGTTTTTTAACTGCTCAAGTTCGGGTTCATTGCCGTTAATGTAGAGCTGATAACGTACCCTGCTACCGATTTGAATCGCACCGGTTTTAGCGATATCAGAATAGTGGATAAGCACTGTTGGCATTTGCTGAAAGGGATTAAACGACAGCCCAGGCTCTTCTTCTATCGTCCCGCTCACGATAAAATCAGCGTCACCGATAGCCAGTGAGTCTCCTATAACAACATCAAGCTGGGTAAGAAGTCGCTTATCAAGCCAAAGTTCGTTTTTCTTGACTTGCTGCGACTCCTGAACATCTGAAGCGAGCCTCATTGTTCCGCGAAGCGGGTAATTCGACTCTAATGCCTTTACCGTAACAAGCTGCATTTGGGTAGCGCTAAACGCCATGGTAGCAAAACGGGTAACACGGCTTACCTCAATTGGCGCTTTTAATATCGCATCCTCTAATGATTGTGGAAGAGGATTAGAAGATTGAAACACTAAATCAGACGTGAGCGCATCTTTACCCTGTTTAACGACAACCTGTTCAATACGTTCTGCAAGCGCAGACAGGGCAAAGACACACGCAATGATCAAAGAGAGTGAAAGAGCGATGGGCCAAAGCTGTCCATGACGTATTTCTTTGAGGCTCCAGTTAACAAGCCAAGTGGCTTTAGAAATGCCACGATCGTCTGTAGACATTTTAATCATACTGAATGACCTTGTGAATCGATGTCGTTTCCGTTAGGCACGCTCTGTTTTGTGGAAGCTTCCGTTTGTAACAGATCATGCGCACTCTGTTGCAAACTATTAGGCATTGGCTGGATAGAGCCAGACTGAACGTAAATGGTTCGATCGCACTGTTCAGCCAAAGAAAGATCGTGTGTCACAAGAATAAGCGTCGTGCCATGTTGCTTATTCATATCAAAAAGCAAATCAATCACTGTTGCCGCCGTTTTCTGATCCAGGTTGCCCGTCGGTTCATCTGCAAATAAAATTTTAGGATTAATCATGAATGCCCGTGCCAGTGCGACGCGTTGCTGCTCGCCACCTGATAGCTGAGAAGGTAAATGCTCCATGCGATTGGTCAGCCCTACTTGGCCAAGCAACATTTTAGCCCTTTCTTTGTCTACTGAGCTTCCATTTAAAAGACAAGGCAAAGTGACGTTGTCTATCGCTGACAGCGTAGGCACCAACAAAAAGCTTTGAAATACAAAACCGATGTCATTGGCTCTCAATGATGCTCGTTCATCATCACTCATTTGACTGATCGATTTCCCAAGCAGTTCAATCGAGCCGCTTGTAGGAGTGTCGAGTCCGGCTAAGAGCGTCATCAAAGTTGATTTACCCGCACCGGATGTGCCTACGATCGCAATGCTTTCCCCTTCTTTGACATCCATATCAATATCGTTAAGGATGGTAAGAGACTCACGGTTATTTGAGATAACCTTTGATACTGACTTTGTACTAATAATGGATGTTTGCATGATTCGGCTATTTTCCTTAATTCTTCTTGTTCTCTGTTCTAGCATTGCACACAGTAAAACGCTACTCGTTCTCGGCGACAGCTTAAGCGCTGGATATAACATGCCAATTGAGCAGGCTTGGCCTTCACTACTGGGTAATGCGTTGGCTAACCATAATAAAACCATTGAAATCGTTAATGGAAGCGTATCAGGTGATACTACGGGTAATGGCCTATCACGCCTACCTTTATTGCTTGAAGAGCATCAACCTAACTATGTTCTCATCGAACTTGGTGCTAATGATGGCTTGCGCGGGTTTCCACCCAATTTGATCTCTAATACGTTGACTGAACTCATAAAGATCACAAAAGATGCAGGGGCTCAGCCAATATTAATGCAAATCCGCATTCCACCCAATTATGGGAAGCGCTATAGCGATGCATTTTTTCAAATTTACCCAAACCTAGCCGAGCAAGAAAACATACCATTACTCCCTTTCTTTTTAGAGCAAGTCGTTATCAAACCAGAGTGGATGATGGAAGACGGCCTACACCCTAAACCGGTTGCTCAGCCATGGATTGCAGAGTTTGTCGCTGAAAAAATATCGGTACATCTTTAATTTTAATGGTTTAGCTCAATTAAAACCTCTTTCAGCTGCGCTATTTTAGTGACTTGCTGCTAGTGAGAGTCAATTTGTTTTAAAAGGCGCTAAAAATGATTATTAAACCCATTATTCAAGGCATGGTCGCTCGTTCTGCTCATCCGCTTGGTTGTGAACAAGCCGTGCTCGATCAAATTGAATTTGTAAAAACGGCGAAGCCCATTCAACAAGGACCGAAACGTGTGCTCATTATCGGCTCATCTTCGGGGTTTGGGCTTGCATCCAGGATTGCTCTTTCATTTGGCGCATCTGAATCCGATACCATTGGTGTCTCGTTAGAGCGCGGTCCAACGGCAAAAGGTGGCGCAACAGCAGGCTGGTATAATAACTACTATTTCAAACACCACGCTGAACGGGCCGGAAGAGTCGCCATCAACATTGAAGGCGATGCTTTTTCTGCTGAAACTCGCACCCGAGTCATTGAAGCCATTGAAACTTACTTTGAAGGCGAAGTCGATCTTGTCATATACAGTCTAGCAACAGGAGCCAGGCCAAATCCTGACACCGGCGAGTTGTGGCGCTCTGCGATTAAGCCCATTGGTAAAAGTATTAACAGCTCTCTCATCAGCCTTGAGACAGACGAATGGTCTGACGTGACCTTGCCACCGGCGACGGAGCAAGAAGCCAACGACACCATAAAAGTCATGGGCGGCGAAGATTGGGAAAGCTGGATTGATACCCTAATTAATGCCGAGTCGATTGCCCAAGGGTGCAAAACCATCGCCTTTTCCTACATTGGCCCAGAGGTTACGCACCCATTGTATCTTGATGGTACTTTAGGGCGAGCCAAAATCGACTTACATCAGACCAGTCATTCACTCAATTTGAAACTTGCCAACTTCTCCGGCGGTGCTTATGCGACGGTATGCAAGGCGCTGGTGACTAAAGCCAGTGTATTTATCCCAGGCTTAACACCGTACATGATAGCCTTGTACAAAGTAATGAAAGAGCGCGATCTTCATGAAGGGTGCATTGAACAAATGCAGCGTCTCTTTTGCGACAAACTATACGGCGAACAGCGCATTCCTCTTGATGGCGAACGACTATTGAGAATGGATGATTGGGAGCTGAATGCCCAAGTTCAGCACGATGTTTCCCGCATACTAGAAAAAATGACACGCGATAACTTTAGGCAGATTGGCGATTATCAAGGCTTTAAGTCTGATTTTCTAAAATTAAACGGTTTTAATTTTGAGAAAATTGATTACACTGCTCCGATTGATATTGAGTCATTTGTAATTACAAGTGACTAAAAAATAAAGGGTCTCAGATCTGAGATAGGCGATAATAAGCAAAGCCCCGCTAATTTTCTGGGGCTTTTTTTTGTTACATTAACAAAAGGCTCTTATAATTAAGAAGTTGGATTGCATTGGGTAAACAACTATTCGGTCTCGACGCATTGGATGCAACAGAAGACTTTGATAAAAATGGAGCAATAGAGATGTCAAAGATCGATGCTCAGCAACTGATAATTCCGGACGCAATGTTTGCAGGTTGGCAGAGCACTCTTAACCTACTTTCAGAAATTGTTGTGGTTCCTGCTGCGTTGATCATGCGAGTCAAAAAAGCAACCATTGAAGTATGCTGCAAAAATAACAATGTGGCTAACCCCTATAATGTCGGAGACCAAGAATTTCTAGGGCAAGGGCTGTATTGTGAAACTGTCATGAACCGAGATGCTGAATTATTGGTTCCGAATGCGAATACAAATCCAGAGTGGAAAGATAACCCAGACATTGAACTTGGCATGATTTCCTATTGTGGTTTGCCTCTCCATTGGCCAACTGGTGAACAATTTGGCACCATTTGTATCCTCGATGAAAAAGAAAACCCATTTACACCAACCTATCGTCGCCTACTCGATAGCTTTCGTATCTCCGTTGAAGCGCAGCTAGAAACGCTCTACCAACACGAAAAACTTCAACGACTCAACAATGAATTACAGAACCGGGTAAACAGCCGGACTCAAGACCTCGCAAGCTTGAACTATTCGCTCAACCAAGAAATCGATAAAAGACGCGCAGCGGAAGAACAAGTTCAATATCAAAAACTACACGATATTGGTACGGGATTCCTCAATCGTAAAGCGTTGGAAAAAGAGTTGCCAAACCAACTGACTACCGCAGCGGAAAAGAAAAAAGAACTGGCGGTAGTGCACATTGGTTTTACTAATGGCCGACGCTTACAGTCGAAGTATGGCTATAAAGAGTGGGATAGGATTTTAACGCACTATCGCTACCGTTTGAGTGCCAATATTCAAACGCTCAAACTTATCACCGCTCGACCGACCTCGACCGACTTGGTTCTTATTGTAAAATCAAAAGAATTGGCGGTTACGCTGGAAAGACTTTGCCAAACTTTGGTCGATGTTGGGCATTCAGAATTTGTGATTGAACAAGAAAGTGTCCACCTTCATGCCTATATTGGTATTGCGACGTCAAGTGATACCAATCAAAGTGCTGATCTACTCAAATATGCCGCCGAGGCCATGTTATCGTGCAAGGACTCAGGGCATCAATTCAGTTTTTATTCGCAGGCTTTCTCTGACAATCACAGTCATATGAATCAGCTAGAAAGCTATCTTTTACAAGCCGTAAGAAGCGATGATTTACTACTCTATTTCCAACCAAAGGTCTGCCCAACGACTCACCGTTGGACAGGTGCGGAAGCTTTGCTGCGGTGGCGTCACCCAATATTGGGCGACATATCCAATGAACGACTCATCCACATCGCAGAACAAAATGGGCTTATTTTTGAGGTCGGAAACTTTGTGCTTCGTTCAGCGATAGAAAAAGCGGCGCAATGGGCGAATCATGTGAGTGACTTTACAGTTGCGATCAATATTTCGGCCATTCAACTTCAAAGCGTTAACTTTTCACAACAAGTAAAAGACCTGCTTGATGCCTATCAACTACCCGCTCGCTACTTAGAGCTTGAAGTGACAGAAAGTGGACTCATCGGTGATGACGTCAAAGCGAGCAACACCCTAATGGCTCTTCATGAACTTGGAGTGACCCTGTCGCTTGATGATTTTGGCACGGGGTACGCCTCATTCCAATACCTCAAGAAATATCCTTTTGATTGTATAAAAATAGACAAAAGCTTTATACAGCAACTCGAAAATAGTGAGGAAGATCGTGCCATTGTTCGTTCCATTATTAGCGTCGCGAAAAAGCTCAAGTTACGCGTGACAACTGAAGGGATAGAAACTCTCGCGCAAGAAGCGTTCATTATTAGTGAAGGGTGTGAATTTGGGCAAGGTTACCTATACGCAAGGCCAATGCCCTGTGATGAATTTGAACTTGGTTTACTGAGCCAGAATCAACAAGATAATGGGCAAATAGCGGTACCGCATTAATGTACTGAATTGTCTTTACTCTCTAGGCGGTGGTTTCTATAATCGCCGCCTTTATCTTTATATGTGAGCAAATTGGATATGGACCAACTTACCGCTGTCCTTAAAAAACTAGAAAAGCAAAATTATCGAGCGTATCAGCAGATTAAAGGCCAATACGACTTCGGTGACTTTGTGTTACACATTGACCATGTCCAAGCTGATCCGTACGCCTCTGCCTCTCGATTCCGTGCCACACGCGCATGGTCATTAACCGGCTTAGAATGGTTAAAAGAACAATCGACTGATTACCAAATTGCCGCTCGAGATTTCATTGCGCGCAGTTTTGCTGAGTTCGCGAAACAAGACAACAACGTCAGCATCGCCCACTCTGGCCAAACCGTGCTCGATAATACCGCCGTGGTTTTTACCGATGAAGGTATCGAAATTCGCTTTCGCATCAATTTACCTGCCGACGGTCGAAGCATATTAGCCAAGAAAGCACTTAACATCATCACGTTTTATCTGCCTAAATTCATTCGTAAATGCACACTCGATCGAGAGCTGGCTAAAGACAAAATGGTCCAACATTGTCAGGTCGTTGAAGATCAAGCCGCGATGCGCGCTCAACTTGCGAAAAATAATTTAACCGCATTTATTGCCAATGGCAGTATTCTTCCACGTATTGCAGGTAACTGCGATTTGCCAATGAAAGATGCGGTGAAATTTATTGCGCCCGAGGCGTTAACGGTAACGCTGACAACGCCAAACCAAGGCGATGTCGTTGGCATGGGTATTCCAAGAGGTATTACGCTTATTGTTGGTGGCGGTTTCCATGGAAAATCAACACTGCTTAACGCCATAGAACGTTCAATTTACAACCATATTCCAGGGGATGGCCGTGAAGGCATTGTGACCGATCCTGAAGCTATGAAGATCCGTGCAGAAGATGGACGTTGTGTTCATAACCTCAACCTTTCTAACTACATCAATCACTTGCCAATGGGTAAAGATACCGCAGAGTTTACAACTCAAGATGCGTCGGGCTCAACGTCTCAAGCGGCTTGGTTACAAGAATCGATTGAAGCGGGTGCTAGAGCATTATTGATCGATGAAGACACCTCTGCGACTAACTTTATGATACGTGATGAACGCATGCAGGCATTAGTATCAAAAGGGCAAGAGCCGATTACACCTCTCGTTGATCGCATTGGTCAATTGCGTGATTCTCTTGATATTTCGACCATTGTTGTTATGGGTGGTTCTGGCGATTATTTGGATGTTGCTGACACTGTGATTCAAATGCATGACTACCAACCGGTTGATGTCACAGAGAAAGCAAAGCAAGTCATTTTGCAGCACCCAACAGAAAGAACGAATGAGTGTGAAACGCCACTTGAAAACTATAAGCCTCGTTCGCTCCATTGCGCTGCCCTTCAAACTCTGCTCGTTGATGGAAAGTTCCGTGTTTCCGCAAAAGGGACAGACACTCTTCGCTTTGGTAAGGAGATCACCGATATTTCGGCTCTAGAGCAACTTGAGTCGAATTCTGAGCTTAACGCTATCGGTTGGACATGGTTTCAGTTTGCTCAAACACCAGGGTGGTGCGCAACGCCAGCTAACTCTATCCGTGCGTTATTAAACGATAATTGGCACGTTAATATGCCCAATCATGGGGATCTTGCAAAGCCTCGTGTTCTTGATGTAATGGCGGCCCTTAACCGCATGAGAAAATCGCAATTCAAGCCAAACCATTAAACCGGCTCTGATCTCGATGTCTAAGCTCAGTTTCCAAGAACCGTATCTAAGCTTAACATTCAACGCTTAGGTCAAAATGCAAAAAGATGGGGATTGCTCTCCATCTTTTTTACTTTAAAACCGCTTTACTGACATTTAGTGCCGAAGGATATTCCAAGCTTCACACAACACTCTAAACCGCTCCGCGTTTCCATTGTCTCTATCCGGGTGCCACTTGAGAGCAAGCTTTCGCCAAGTTTTACGAATTTGAGCTGAACTGGCATCGGGGTGCAATTCAAACAGAGTTAACGCTCTTGCTCTGTCCATATCCTGACTGTTTTTACTGCCTACAAATTGACGATAGCGCGACCAAAATTCATTCAGTAGCCGCTTAACTTCGCCCTCTTCTGCTTCGTAGTTTATCCACTGTGTGTAATAGTCTCGTAACGGGTCGCTCGTATCTATGGCGTGTTGGGCCTCATTGGAATTCGACAACAGTGCAATGTCCATGGCTTGAACCTGCAACCAACTATCAGGGTACAAGGTTTCCTGAAGTTGATAGAGCGCATTCATAATCAAAAAATTACGCTTGAATAGGTCTTTTTCTGGCTGTGCATCAAGAATAGGGACAAACCCTAGCTCGGTAATATGGGCCGCTAAAGTATGGACTTTCCAACCTGAGGGCTGTTTTTTCAACACCTCCAATATTGGCCAAACCAGTGGGTTTTCCATGTAAGTTTGAAAGCAGGCTGTCAGTTCATTTTGTTCTGTCATAGAGTAACTACTTGGGAAGTCTTCTCTTAATTGAAAAGCACTGCAGCATATTTGTCGAGTTATTCATAAATTTTGCCAACAACGACATGAGCCCTGCGGCAAAAATACACATTGTCAACCACACCAAATCGGCACCCTCTGTTAAAAGGTTTGCTGAAAAGTAACAAATATATGAATTGCTTCTCAAAGTTTGTATGCAAAACGACGCCGATATTTAACAAAGTGAGATGTAGGCTAAGATAGATTCATGCACCTAAATCAAGGTGTATAACGCTGCCGAGATACTATATGAAAAATAATAATAAGATAAAAAATGTACCTACATGCTGCCCACTATGTGCAAGCGACGACTTTCTAATATCAGAGGACAACGAAACATTACTTTGCGCCCATTGCGGCTCTCACCTTGAGCATCTATCTACAATACAAGCGACACTCATACTGCCAACCGCTTCATTAAACAGTAAAATCATACACCCGGTCGGTTATGCTGTTAATTAAGCCAAGTTTTAATCGATGGTAATTCTGAAAATGTTTCTACTTGGGGGTTCTGATTATGAGCATTGCCGAGTAGAAACGTTTTAACGCCTGCACTCACGCCCGCTTCTATTCCTTTTGGCGTATCATCGACGTAGATACATTCTGAAAGAGAATACCCCATGTTCATTGCTGCGTAACAAATTAAATCTGGATCTGGTTTCCAGCTATTCGCATCAAATGCCGAAAACATTTTCCCCTTGAAATAAGGAAGAAGGCGAGTTAAATCGAGGGAGTATTGGATCTTTTCTAAAGGCCCATTCGAAACCACGCAGTACTCAATCCCTGTATTACTTAAATAATCAAGCAAGTCTTTGGCCCCTTTCATCGGCCTAAGGTCTTTTTCAAAAAGAATTTTCAATTCGGTTCGATAGAGTGGCTCCAATGTATCAAGAGAGATGGTGACACCTAGATGTTCACAGGCCGTTGACAATACATCGGCCAACTTGCCTCCTTCATGCTGACTAAGCGCTTCCTCAAGCGAAAGCGCAATGTTAAACCGTGCAAAAACGTTGACTAACGCTTGGCAACACAATCGTTCGCTATCAATTAAAGTCCCATCACAATCAAAAATAACGCATTTAATACTTTGAGCCATCGGTTAACCTCTCGAGTCAGATTCACTCCATCATATTAAAAGTGGTCTACTAAAAAAGGAGCTAGGTAACACAAAGCTCATATCGTGTCGTTGAATAATAGAAAGTTAAGGCTTAGTCACTCTTTTGAAAGCTCACATTTCACTTTTTCTCGATGTAAATCGTTTTAGTGTCAATCTCCGCGTAATACATATGGTTAACAAGCTGTGAAGCGAACGACAGGGCAAGATTGTGAGTAACTTGCTCACCAGCAACCACAATATCAGAGATCAAAATAGTATCGTCTGTTTGGGTCACTATTGCCGCTGCTGCGGGTATCCCATCGTTGAAAGCAACGTAGAGATCACAAGGGGGAGATAGGATAATTTGGGTAAAGAATTCCAATACTTCGGCCTGTTCTTTTTTATCTGACCATTGTTGTGATTGCAAAATCGAAAACATGACCGTTAAGCGATGAAAATCCACAAGATATATCTCTTGTGACTCAAAAGCATTGTCATCATTGCTTGGGGCCGACTGCCAAATCTGGTAAGTTCGCCCCTCTAGAGAACGCTGATATAACGCACAGCCCGATACGCTTTCTTTGGTCGGAAATTTCACATCAATGTGCTGAGATAACCACTGGTTTTTAGTGTCAGCAATAGGTAACGATCTGATAGTCATGTTTTTTTCCGAGCGAGAACAGTCCATCGAGAATAGCGACACTCGCTAAACCCTACAAGCGTTATTATCATCTCACGTTCGGGAATGGTTTATTGGTCCTAAAATTCACGCTACGAAAATGCGTGACAGACGCTCTCTCTTCCAATTAGATAGCTAAACAGGTTTACCTAAACTGTCTAACTCTTATACACTGATCGCTGTCTTCTTTTTTACAAGAGCTTACTTTAATGATCAAAAAAATAGCCCTGATTTCAGCGCTTGCACTCATGCTTACAGGCTGTGACCGCAACGAAGTTGGCGACGTCAGTTTAGGAATCTTCACCCTAAAAGACATTAAGATCTCCAACTTAGATGACGATAAAATCCCTGGCGTCACCTGCCACATCGCCTCTGTGGAAGCGAACTTAAGTCTCTCTGATCCGAGTGACAGTTCCATATCTTGTCGTCAAACCGGTGATATCACCCCAGAAATGCTGGCGACGATTGATAAGAGTAAATCCGGTGAAGTTGTGTTTAAACAGTCTAAAAGCATTTTCTTTAAAACAATGAAAGTGAGACGCATCTTCGACGTTGAAAACCAAACTCTGCTTTATTTGTCGTATACGACCAAAGAAACCGAGGGCAGCTTCAAACACAGTTTATCGACAGTGCCTTTATGGGGAACAAAAGCCTATAACAGCTATGTAGGTGATGCGAAAACTAACTAAGTAGCATTAGCTTTATATGTAACTTCAAGCTTGTCTGACTAATTAGAGTTTGCTCAGGCTCATGGGATGGTTATCCAATGAGCCTCTCTTAATTCGTGTAATTCTATGTAACGATAGTTTTATTATGTGATATAATTCAACAAAATCCTCAACCGTTCTTTTCCCATGAAATTTCCCGGACAACGCAAGTCAAAGCACTACTTCCCCACTCATGCTAGAGATCCTTTGGTCAATCAAATTCAACAGACGCCAAAGCTGCACCGACCAATCATTGTTGGTGTTGGTCAAACGATCGTTGATATCGAAGCAAGAGTCGATACTGAATTCTTAGAAAAGTATGAACTCAGTAAAGGGCATTCATTGGTTTTGGAAGAAAGTAAAGCCGATGAGCTGTATCAAGAACTGGTTGAGAAAGAACTCATCACGCACCAATACCCTGGTGATACCATCGGTAATACGCTTCACAACTACTCGGTTCTTGCCGACAGTAAATCAGTATTGCTTGGTGTTATGTCGAAAAACATTGAAGTCGGTTCTTATGCGTACCGCTACCTTTGCCGCACCTCTTCACGCATGAACTTGAATCATCTGCAAATGGTCGACGGTCCTATTGGTCGTTGTTATACGCTGATTACCGAAGATGGTGAACGTACCTTTGCGATTAACGAAGGGCACATGAACAAACTGCGCCCTGACAGTATTCCTGAGGATGTTTTCGACAAAGCGTCTGCGCTTGTTGTTTCTTCTTACCTAATGCGTGGCAAACCCGAAGATCCTATGCCTCAAGCGGTGGCTCGATCCATTGAAATTGCGAAAAAGAAAAACATACCGGTTGTTCTTACCCTAGGGACTAAGTATGTGATTGAAGGTGCAGAAAAATGGTGGCAAGAGTACATTAAAGAAAATGTCACGATTATTGCGATGAACGAAGAAGAAGGCGAAGCTCTAACCGGTGAAAAGGATCCTCTACTCGCTGCTGATAAGGCGCTTCAATGGGTTGATCTCGTGCTTTGTACGGCAGGACCTATCGGCTTGTATATGGCGGGATACGTGGATGATTCCGCTAAACGTGTAACAGAGCTTGCGTTATTGCCAGGAAACATCCCCGAATTTAATGAATTCGAATTTAGCCGAGCGATGCGAAAATCAGATTGCACGAACCCTGTGAAAATTTACTCTCATATTGGGCCGTATCTTGGTGGGCCGCTAGAGATTAAAAATACCAATGGTGCTGGAGATGGTGCCTTGTCAGCTTTGCTACATGACATGGCTGCCAACAGTTACCACGAGTCGAATGTCCCGAATTCAGCAAAACACGACCACCCGTATTTAACTTACTCTTCACTATCACAAATTTGTAAATACGCGAACCGTGTCAGTTATGAGGTGTTAACACAACACTCGCCTCGTCTATCACGATCGCTTCCAGAGCGAGAAGATAGCTTAGAAGAAACCTACTGGGATCGTTAATTCCTTCCTTCAAATTACTTACTCATTCAGCGTTTGAACTCTGTGTTCTCCTAAGCGCTTGTCTGAGTAAGTAAGTCTTCAAGCGCCTGTTTCGATTGATGAATCACCCGTTCAAGTTCAGCTTCAGTACTTGAGTAAGTCGCCAACGGATCCACGCTCTTTTCAATATCAACGCACAGTTGGTACAAGGCATCTAACCCTAAACTAGAGGCTGAACCCTTCAACTTATGAACAATGGATTTCACTTCACTCTGGCTGCGTGCATTCATCGCGTTTTCTAAACTACTGAGTGCTTCTGCACTCCCCTGGTCAAATAATGCCACTATCTTAGTCACACTCTCAATGCCCAGAACCTCAATATCGCTAGCCACTATTTGTGTATTTATCATTTCTTTTTTTCCAATCGTTTGAACAGGGTCTTCTTGAACTGACACAACTGGATCAAGGACCCTTTGATCAAGGACCCTTTGATCAAGGACCGATTCATCAAGGTCTGATCCATAAAGAACGGTTTCATTAACAACGGCTTCATCGAGAAAAAGGGCCCCAAGCAGCGCTCTAAGGGAATCTCGTTCCAGTGGTTTGGGTAGATACCCATCAAAGCCAGCGTCTAAATAGCGCTCAACTTCTTCTTTGAAAACATGCGCGGAAACCGCAATCATTGGGGTGTCACTACCGATCGCTTTGAATTCCGCTAAAAGATCAACCCCAGAGCAATCCGGGAGGTTAATATCAATCAACAAGACATCAAAAGAACGGGGAATAGCGTTTTTTTCTTTGGTTTTCTGATCACTCAAGCACGGTTCTAAATATGGCGCTCTTGTTTTTGAATATAACGTTCTTGCTTTTGAACCGGTTTCTGCGACAACAACTTGATGCCCCATACTGTTTAGAAAACCTTCCGCTATCATGCTATTGACCGGGTTATCTTCAATCAATAACACTCGTAATGGGCGCAGAGCGTTATTTTGTTCATTCCCTTGGTTGCCGCTATACAAGGTCGGTTCCGTATGGCGGCTAATTTGTTGTTCATCACTTTTCGACAAAGGCAGTTCAAACTGAAAACAACTGCCTTTCCCCTGCTCTGAGGTTACGCTTAACGTGCCGTTCATTGCCTCAATTAATCGGTGGCTGATCGCTAAACCCAACCCTGTACCACCTAGTGAGGCGTCGTGTTTTTTCGCCTGAGTAAATGCATCAAACAGCCCTTGCATATCACCACTGGCTATCCCTACTCCCGAATCACTCACTTCAAAGACGATATGCCCGCTACGATCATCTTCCTGCGTCATATGAATATAGATATCCACATACCCACTGTCGGTAAACTTAATAGCGTTACCAATCAAATTGTTAAGAACTTGGCTAATACGAGTGGCATCGCCTTGCCATAAAGGCTGAATATCACTTTCAATACACTGGTTTAAATCCAACGATTTCTCATTCGCTTTGCCCATAAATAATTGGTAACTGTCGCGAACAACATCGTGCAAATTAAATGTGACTGGGCGAATGTCCAAATGGCCTGCTTCAATTTTTGAGTAATCTAAAATGTCATTCAAAATGGCTAACAAGGTTTTACCACTTCGATTGATCACTTCGACGTAGTGATTCTGTCGATCATTTAACCGTGTGTCCTGAAGCAACTGGACGGTACCCAGAACCCCATTCATCGGCGTTCTGATTTCATGGCTCATGGTAGCCAAGAACGCTGATTTAGCCCGATTGGCTTGCTCTGCCGATTCTCTAGCTTTTGCATGGTCCGCAACCGCTACATTGAGTTTGTTATTAGATTCTTGTAGTTGCTCGGTTCTTTCTGACACCAACTCTTCCAAATGCTCTTTATGATCTTGCAGCGCTTGTTTGGCAACAGACTCTCTGACCGCCGCTTGTTGTAATGCCTGAGCAGTATCTCTTGCGGTGACGATTGCTCGCCCCATATCGGCAAGTTCATCATGACCAGACACTTCTACCTGAACATGCAATTGGCCATTGGCAATCGAAAGCAAGGCTGAGGAATATTCATCTAGGCGTTTAACCACCTGAATATAGACAACTCGCCACACAATCAAGACAGCGATAATGAAACCGATAAGTGCCAGTAGGGTCAGCGTCCACTGTGCGGTGTTCAATGTTGATTTTACGTTCGCGACTGCTGCGGTAGTCGAGGCGTTTGAATCATCGACAAGCTGGTTCACCGTGTTATTGAGCGTCGCCATTTCAAGCATATTTTCTTGCATCAATTGCTGGAGTAATTGCTGTGTTTGGTGACGTGATTTCAGCAGTTCAAAAACCTGACTTTTCTCTTTCAGCCCTTCTAATAAATGTGCCATCTGCCGAGATCGGGTTGGATCCTCAACCACTCTTGCTCGTCTTTGCATAATAGACACGTTATGGGCAAATTCTTGGTTGATGAGCTCTATTCGAGCAATATCGGTAATAGACTGGATCTCTTCTATCTGATTAAGCGCCTTAAACGCCAATAAATGAAATTCGTGTAAACGTTCTGATAAATCCAAATCAATTTCGACTAAATCATCGAGGGCTTGATACACCAGACTGGGTTCGTTCTTATCCAAAAGATCGTAAATATGCGTCACATTGGCAACAGCCACGGTACTGGTATTAAATACTTGAGTACGCGCAAGTTGTTCAAGTTCAGAAGCCAATTTGCGCATGGCAACCACTTGTTCGTTAATCTGGTTAGAGTATTGAAGCTTTTGTTCAACGGCTAAACCGAGGTTTGCCAACGAATCAATAATGACTTGAACATCATGAGCAAGCGTATCCAGTAGTGCAGAGTCGAAAGCGTCGGAACCCAGTTGAGTAATATGAAAGAGCAGCGTTTCCAATTGACCAAACAAGACTTGTCCCGCTTGTTTGTGCTGTTGTTCCGATTGAGCGTTCGATAGCGTTTGAACAGAAGTGATGATTCGAGCACTGAGTTCAGACACTTTCCGCGCCTCAATCATAGACGGGATGGTTCTGTTAACGACGTTGCGTTCCGTGTTAGCGACATACGAAAAACCCAATACCCCGACAAGCGCCGAGAGTAGCAGTATCATCGCCATTGCAGAAAAGGCAAAAAGTAACTTACGTCCGATACTCGCTTTAGCCAACAACATGATAAACTTCACTTCTTTGTTTTTGATGAACCACCATATTTTGCAGTGTTTATGATGAAGATGCCAACGAATAACACTATGTACAGACGTTCTATGTCTACAAGATCTATTTCTACCCGGTCTGTGTCGAAAACGACTGGGGCTGTACCTTCGGTGTCTGTAACTTTTCTATTTCTACAGCGTCTTTCATATGCCCTGTTATCCGTGGTCAGTGTTGCCTTAACTCTCTTTCCAACACAGCTATTAGCCCAAATAACCCAAACTGAAGAGAACAAACCCTACAAGATTTGTGCGGTATATCCTCACCTTAAAGACTCGTACTGGCTTTCCATCAATTATGGCATGGTAGAAGAGGCTACGAATCTCCCCATCAACCTGAAGGTTCTTGAATCCGGTGGCTACCCAAATAAAGACAAACAAAAGCAACAATTAAAAGACTGCGTTGATTGGAGCGCCGATGCGATTATTCTAGGCACAGTCGCGCCGAATTTATACCGTGATGATTTGTTTCAACTGACGGGCACAACCCCCATTTTTGCTGCCGTTAATCACCTTGAACTCAATGATGCGAATCTCCCTTTGTTAAAAGGTACGGTTGGTGTCGACTGGTATTGGATGGGGCATTCAACTGGACATTACCTTTTAGGGAAACACCCTACTGGATCAGGCAAGGTGAATATTGCGCTTCTTCCTGGGCCCGTATCCAGTGGGGGCACTAAGCCCGTCATTCAAGGGTTTATCGATGCTATCGAAGGCAGTGATATCCATATTGTTGAAACGCAATGGGCGGACAACGACAAAGAGCTTCAGAGGAACTTGGTGCAGGAGCTGATTGAAAATAACGATCTTGATTATCTTGTTGGTAGCGCTGTCGCCATTGAAGCCGCCATTTCAGAAATAAGAATTATGGGCAAGACCGATCAAATCAAATTGGTATCGACCTATTTAAGTCACGGCGTGTATCGTGGCATTGTACGTGGAAGAGTCGAGTTTGCTCCAACGGACCAAATGGTTATGCAAGGTCGATTATCTGTCCAACAGGCATACCGTTTCTTGAGCCACAAACCTTATGCGCGTAATGAAGCCCCTGCCATCCAATCCATTACCCGTTCGGACTTTCAGGCTGACTCGATCTTAAATTCTCTCTCTCCTTCTGGTTATAGACCTACTTTTTCGGTACGCCCTATTGATTAACCACTAGGTTTTCATAATGATAGAGATAATAATTACTAAGGAACCCTACATGGAAAAAACAACTCGCACTATGCCAGCACATAAAAATGTCGCTTTAGTCGCTCATGACCACTACAAGCCAGAACTCCTTCGCTGGGTAATTGAGAATAAGGAAAAACTTCAGGGTCATTTTCTTTATGCCACTGGCACCACAGGGCATATGCTCAGTAAGCAAACTGGGCTCGCAATAAAGAGTTTGATAAGCGGCCCAATGGGTGGCGATCAGCAACTCGGGGCGCTTATTTCAGAAGGGAAAATTGATGTGTTGATCTTCTTCTGGGATCCACTCAATGCCGTGCCGCATGATCCAGATGTGAAAGCGCTTCTGCGTATTGCCAGTGTGTGGAACATTCCTGTGGCAACCAACAGAGCAACGGCTAATTTCCTGATCGAGTCACCTCTATTAGAGCAAGAAGTTGAGATTGAAATTCCCGATTACGAGGCTTACTTAGCAAGCCGTACTTAACACATAGCATGGCCGCTTTAGAAAAATGCAGTCAAAAGGTCGTAGACGACAATCTACAGGCGGTTATCTACAGGCTAGTGTCAATAAACAAGGAAATTAAGCTCGCTCTTGGTTAACAGCGCCTCTATAAATAGGCGCTGTTTCTTATCGCAGGTTTTTCCCATGCAGAGGTCACGCGGAGATCACACGTGCTATTTTTGCTTTACTATGGGGTAATCGGAATCGGAAAGCTCTTGAACAAAACCCGAGCCATTTCCGGTGTGGAAGATCCAAACCTTTTCTTTGGCTCTGGTCATTGCGACATAAAATAACCGCCTTTCTTCCGCATAAGCAAAAGAATCTCTAGATTCGGTCAATGCGCCATTCAAATGGAGGGATTTCACTTTGGTAGGAAACTGTCCTTCATCGACGGCTAATATCAACACAAAGTCAGCTTCCTTACCTTTACTTGCATGGCAGGTCATAAATTCAAGTTCGAGTGACCGATATTGTTTTTTCCACTCTTCTAATAATTCAGGTCTGTGGTAGTGATTTCGCCCGAGCAACAAAACAGTTTTCTTGCTCTTGGCTTGCCTATTCAACTGATCGAGTGTTTTTTCAATACGATTCATAGACGCCAAATACACCGACTTTTGCTTGATCTCTTTATGGCTGGATAACGTTTTATCCATCTGAGCCGGGTTCTGTAGAATAAATCGGTTTGCTACCGCGCCAATTTGGCTATTAAATCGATACGTTGTATCCAGATAATGCACTGTTGAGTGCGGAAAACGCGCCTCAAACCCTGTGGTCAGATCTACGTCTGAGCCCGCAAATTGATAGATAGATTGCCAATCGTCGCCTACGGCAAAAAGAACACATTCACGTTCTTGAACACTTCGAGGCTGATGACAGAGTGCTTCAATGAGTGCCAAGCGATCCGGCGAAATATCTTGATACTCATCAATCATGATGTAACGCCACTGACTCTTGAACTTGTTCGTCACTACGTATTGGGTAGCACGGCGTATCATCATATTGAAATCAATCTGATTTTGTTCTTTAAGCATCTGTTGCCACGCCTGATAACATGGCCAAACCAACCCTATCTCGCTATTTAAACGCGTATAGTCACGATGAGAAATGAGCTTTTCTTGGATCTGCTTTTTGGTTAAGCCACTGGCAGAAAGTTGAGTAAGTTGCTTTTCAAGCCAAGCAATCAATTTCGGGTTTTCTACGTGACTACCTAGCTCATCGTCGCCAGCCAAATAGGCGATCGGCCATGTGGAAAGGTGCTTTTGCCAGCGTTTGAAATTGGTAGGGGTCATCCAATGTTTTTTTAGCCAGTCAATACACCAGGCTTCTCGCTGTTTGGTATCAACGGCAATCGGCGACACCTCCACTCTCTGATTTTCCACCTCATTGATGATGTGTAGTCCAAGCTTGTGGAAGGTGCTGACTTTAACGTGATCACCGGCTAAGCCAATTTTATCCGCGATTCGTTGGCTCATTTCACTGGCGGCCTCTCGGCCAAAAGCCAGCAACAGTAACTCTTCGGGCTGTGCGGTATGACTTTGCAGCAAATACGCGACTCGTGCTGTTAAGACGCTGGTTTTACCTGAACCTGCTCCAGCCAATATTAAGTTATGATCATCGTTCAGCAATACCGCTTTTTGCTGAGATACATTCAAAGGAGACGATTCTAACTGACTAAACAGCACGCCCCAGTTTAAGCGTTCGGTTTCTAGCCACTGATCATTGCGCGACAGCAACGTCGATTC
>NZ_JBNGCJ010000290.1:0-6848 GCF_049974785.1 Vibrio genomosp. F10 str. 9ZD137 | reverse complement strand
CATCTACCGCGGCCACAATCTCCACACCACCGGCGACTTTTTTGTTGGACATGATCACCGCTTCCGCACCAAGTTCTTCTTTGACTTGAAGCAGTGCGGAGCGCATATCTTTGGCAAAAAATCGTTTAATCTTCAAAGTCTATGTCCATATCTGAATTGGAGTTGCGCATGACGTTAATTCCCGACCGCCTGCACAATTCGTATTTGTTTCTCATCTGGAATCTCTTGGTAAGACAGCACCCTCAATGAAGGGATGGTGTTCTTAACAAATTTCGCTAGGGTTGAGCGCAGAACACCAGACGTCAATAATACCGCGGGTTCACCTTTCAATTCTTGTTCTTGAGTCGCTTGGCTTAAAGAGCTTTGTAGTCTTTCTGCTAATCCAGGCTCTATCCCTGCAGACTCTCCCCCTGAGGCTTGCATTGTCTGATGCAATATTTGTTCCAGCTCAGGAATTAAAGTAATCACCGGCAGCTCAGGCTCTATACCATTGATTTCTTGTACAATTAATCGTTTTAATGCAATTCTGACCGCTGCAGTCAAAATGTCAGGTTCTTGACTCTTACTCGAATACTCGGACAAAGTTTGAACGATGGTCCTAATGTCGCGAATAGGGATAGCTTCATTGAGTAAGTTTTGTAAAACCTTAACGACTGTACCTAGCTGCAATTGATCGGGGACAAAGTTTTCAACCAGTTTCGGCGCACTTCGTGACAGCATTTCCATGAGATTCTGAACTTCTTCATGGCCAATCAGTTGTGAAGCATTATTGGTTAGAAGCTGACTCAAATGCGTAGCCAGTACTGTGGATGAATCCACAACCGTATAACCTAGCGCCTGAGCATGCTCACGCTGTTCTTCGCGAATCCACACGGCTTCTAAACCAAAAGCAGGGTCAATGGTGTGTTCACCTTCAATCATCCCATAAACTTGCCCAGGGTTAATCGCAAGCTCTTGATCTGGCCTAATTTCTGCTTCTCCGACCGCAACCCCCATTAGAGTAATTCGGTAACTGTTTGGGGTTAATTCTAGATTATCGCGGATATGGACAGCTGGAATAAGAAAACCGAAATCTTGAGATAGCTTTTTACGTACACCCTTGACGCGTTCAAGAAGCTCGCCCCCTTGATCACGGTCGACTAATGGAATCAATCGATACCCGACTTCTAATCCAATAATATCAACGGGCTGAACATCATCCCATGACAGCTCTTTGGGCGCAGAGGTTTCTTTTTCTGTTGTTGCTGGCAGTTTGGCGTCTTCTTTAGTTTTTTTCTGTTTACGTGTGATGAGGTAAGCACTTCCCCCTGCAATGGCTGCCAGTAATAGAAATGCAAAATGTGGCATTCCTGGTACTACTCCCATGACAGCTAAGATGCACGCGGTTATGGTCAGTGCCTTGGGGTTGTCAAACATTTGGAAGACGAGCTGTTGGCCCATGTCTTCGTCTGTGTTTTGACGTGTTACCATCATAGCCGCACCAATAGACAGCAACAGAGACGGTATCTGTGCTACCAGGCCATCACCAATAGTCAATAGCGTGTATATTTCTATTGCTTGGGAAAAACTCAGATCATACTGCACCATACCTATCGACAATCCACCGATGATATTGATGAATAGGATCAAAATACCAGCGATGGCGTCCCCTTTCACAAACTTTGAAGCACCATCCATTGAGCCATAGAAATCGGCTTCTTTAGTCACTTCAAAACGGCGTAATCGAGCTTGGTCTTGGTCAATCAACCCTGCATTCAGGTCTGCATCAATTGCCATTTGTTTACCTGGCAAAGCATCGAGTGTAAAGCGAGCGCTTACCTCCGATATACGACCTGCACCTTTTGTTACAACCATAAAGTTGATGATCATCAAGATCAGGAAGACAACCAAGCCGACAGCGTAGTTTCCGCCAATCACAACGTTACCAAACGCTTCGATCACTTTACCAGCCGAACCCGGCCCTTCATGACCATACAATAAAACGACACGTGTTGACGCTACATTGAGTGCTAGACGCAGCAATGTAGCGATAAGGAGGACGGTAGGAAAGGCAGCGAAATCTAATGGCCTACGGGTGTAAACTGTAACGAGTAAAACCACCATCGACAATGCGATGTTAAACGTAAATGACAAATCGAGAATAAACGCCGGAATCGGCAATACGATCATGCCCAACGTTGCTAACACCATTATCGGTGCACCTATCGCTGGTAGGCTACGTTGAGGAATGGCTGGGAGTTTATCCGCGAACGGTAGAGTAAATTTCATAGAATCGCTAGTAGCCCAAATTGAAAAACTGGCTTGATTTTAATAAGTTCAGTCGTGATGCAAGATTTAGTCCATTGAACACGTCAAAATTATGACTTAACTTTTTATTGTCATTATAGGCCCAGAACACGTTAACACGAGAGTTACAGGCCATTTGGTCATCACTCTAGATACGTTTAACGATGGATATTCCAGAGCAATTTTCCGTTTTGTTTCGATTCATTAAACTCAATGCAAGCGAGCCCTGAGGTCGGGAACATAGGAGGCGCAATGTCGGTTGCAAATTCAGCGGTTAAGTAGCTCACGAGGGGTAAGTGAGAAACCAATAAAATCGACTCTATATTCTCGGCCCCGATTAACGCATTGACATAGTCAAAGACCTGATCTGATTGACCATAAGGAGTTATATCATCACAGGTTTCAACGCGCGAACTCGAAAACTCCGAGCTTATGGCCTGCCATGTTTCCTGCGCTCTTAAGTATGGGCTAACCAATACTTTGTCGAATTGAGAAAAGCCCTTCTCACAGCACGCTTTCGCAACATTGATTGATGCAGAGCGCCCACCAGCGGTAAGCGCTCTCTCTGCATCCGATGCGGCAAAGTGCTCCGCTTCGCCATGGCGCATAATAAAAACTTTCATTTTAAGCTTCCTAACAATTTTTTGGGGCTAACCGATAACACGTTAATGGCAGTCTGTTGCTGCTCTATTCGTGCCCGTGAATTATGGATAATTATATCAAGTGCATTGCCAAACACTCTGCTTTTTCTAACAATCTATTGAAATCCGAGACTTAAGTAACGTTTATAGTGACTTCTCGTTGCTCTAAGTTTGCAGGAGGCGATTTCAAGGCTCATACTTAATGCAATTTATTACCATTTTAATATTTACGTCCCTCGAAACGGAGTTTCATCGTGCATTTAAGCCCAAATGATACCAATACTTATCGCTATATTACATTGTCTAATGGGTTAAGAACTCTGCTTGTCCACGATCGCAATGCTCAGAAGTCAGCGGCAGCGTTAGCGGTTCAAGTTGGGCACTTTGATGACCCTGATAATCGTGAAGGCTTGGCGCATTTTCTCGAGCATATGCTATTTTTGGGCACAGAGAAATACCCTAAGATTGGTGAGTTTCAAAGCTATATCAATCAACACGGTGGAAGCAACAACGCATGGACGGGAACTGAACATACCTGCTTTTTTTTCGACGTCGCGACCAAAGTGTTCGAGCAATCACTTGATAGGTTCAGTCAGTTCTTTACTCACCCTCTCTTTAATCAAGATGCCCTCGATAAAGAGCGGGAAGCAGTTGATTCTGAATATAAGCTTAAACTGCAAGATGACGCTCGACGGCTTTACCAGGTGCACAAAGAAACGGTGAATCCACTGCACCCATTTTCTAAGTTTTCAGTCGGAAATATCGACACGCTAAGCGATAAAGAAAGTGCCTCTATCCGGGATGAGATTATTGCCTTCTACCAAGACCATTATTCCGCGGATCTTATGACGCTAACGATGGTGGGAAGCCAATCTCTCGAAGACCTTGAATCATTGGCCCGTGATAAGTTTTCAGCGGTCACGAACAATCATCTGCAAGGAAAACAAATCTCTATACCTTATGTCGGTGACAACAGCACGGGCATCAGGGTGCAAGTTGAGCCGGTAAAAGAACTTAGAAAACTGACCATCGCCTTCCCTTTGGATAGTATTGATCAGTATTACCAATCTAAGCCATTGTCTTATTTAGCGCACCTGCTCGGGTATGAAGGTGAAGGCAGCTTAATGTTGTCACTCAAAGAGCAAGGCTTAATTACCTCACTATCGGCAGGTGGAGGAGTGAGCGGTAATAATTATCGAGAATTCACGATCAGCTGTACATTAACACCCGATGGGCTAAGCAACACCGACCTTATTGTTCAATCTATTTTCCACTCAATTCGTATGATTGAAAACGATGGCTTTGCTGAATGGCGATACAAAGAGAAACAAGCGGTGTTAGAGTCAGCGTTTCGTTTTCAAGAGCCGACGACACCTCTCGATCTAGCCAGTCACCTTGTTATCAACATGCAACATTACGACGAGCAAGATGTTGTTTACGGTGACTACATGATGAATCACTACGATGAGCCTCTGATCCGTTCGTTTCTGGCGAAGTTCACTGCCGAGAATGCGCGTATCACCATTGTTGCCAAAGGAGGGGAATACAACAAAGTTGCAAAGTGGTATCACACCCCTTATTCGGTCAGCACCATAAGCCAAGCGCAGTACAAACTTTATCGTACTCCCTTGCAGAATTGCACTTTGACATTACCTCCAAAAAACACCTTTATTTGCTACGATTTGGATCCCCAACCCGTCGAGGCAGAAAGTGATACCCCTGAGGTAATTGAGCAGCTAGAAGGCTTTACGTTGTGGCACCTACAAGACAGCCAATTTAGAGTCCCTAAAGGGGTCATTTATGTCGCTATCGATAGCCCTCATTCGGTTTCATCTACACGAAACATAGTGAAAACGCGTCTCTGCGTAGAAATGTTTTTGGATACCTTGATGAAAGAAACTTATCAGGCAGAGATAGCAGGGATGAGCTACAACCTCTACTCCCATCAAGGTGGTGTGACGTTATCTATATCTGGCTTTAGTCAAAAACAGGCAGATTTGCTGGGCATGATTCTTTCCCAATTTGCCGACAGGAAATTTAATCCGGATCGCTTTGAATCAATCAAACAACAGCTCTTACGAAATTGGCGGAATGCTTCGCAAGACAGGCCCATTTCCCAACTTTTCAACGCTATCACGGGTATTTTACAACCTAATAATCCACCCTATTCAGCGCTCATCGAAGCCATTGAAACCATCGAGGTCGATGAACTGGCAAAATTTGTTGACGATATTTTGAGTGAATTGCATGTCGAAATGTTTGTCTATGGCGATTGGACCCGACCTGCGGCTCTCAAACTGGCGGACACATTGAAAAATGCGTTACGTGTCAGTAATCAATCTTATGAAGAGTCATTGCGACCACTCGTCATGCTTGGAAAAAATGGTACCTTTCAAAAAGAGGTCACATGCAATCAAGATGATTCTGCTGTCGTTGTTTACTACCAATGTGAAAACACACATGCCAAGAGTATTGCTCTGTATTCACTGGCTAACCACCTTATGTCTGCAACATTCTTTCATGAGATTCGAACAAAGCAACAGCTTGGCTACATGGTAGGCACTGGAAACATGCCGCTTAATCGCCATCCAGGCATTGTTCTGTATGTGCAATCCCCCAATGCTGCCCCCATTGATTTAATCAGTTCAATTGACGAATTTCTCAATGCTTTTTATATGGTGCTGCTTGAACTCAATGAATATCAATGGCACAGCAGTAAACGAGGCCTTTGGAATCAAATATCAACACCCGACTCAACCCTTCGCGGGCGAGCACAACGGCTTTGGGTATCGATCGGCAATAAAGATACCGGCTTCAACCAAAGAGAAACCGTGCTTCAAGAACTTAAAGAATTAACGCGAAGTGATATGATCCGTTTCGTTGTTAATGAGCTAAAACCTCGAACGGCTAACCGACTCATCATGCACACCCAAGGCAATGCGCATCATGAAGAGGACGCTCTGGATCTTGGACAGGAAATTGGGTCTATCAGTGAGTTTCAATTAAGACCAAGAGATTGCAATTTGGGTTAAGCCTGTTCGGACTCAACAATCTTTTTCAAAGAGTGGGGGTGAAGTTTGATACACACCCCTTTCCATTTAAACGCAACCGTAGGGTTATTCAACCTTTCCCCTTCACCTTTAGGGCTTGATAGTTTGATGCTGACTCCGCTCTCTTCCAGTTGATGATATTTGGCCTTAAATTCAGGGAATTGGTGTTTTAGATCCGCTAAATAGGTATCGGCACTCACTGCATCACTCGCTACAACGAATTCGACGTGCTCCCACGTTTGTTCTGGATACACTTTACCCTCGGCAGGATAAGGTAACTCCAAACATTCAATTGACCAATCCAATGCTCTCAATGGCGCATGAAACTCGATAACAATGATCGGCCTGCCATTGATCGAGGCTTGCGATAGCACCTTCCCTTCTTTTTGCCATTCAGCATGCGCTGTTCTTGCTAGCTCAGGGTCATTGATTCGCATGGCAATGTGATCCGCTTGATGTTGAGTCAGATCCAGTCGCAAAATAGAACCCAACTGGGTAATTTTCTGCATAAACTCTTCAAGTTTCGCTTTCATTTGAATAGGCGCTAAGTTCGCTTCGGTAAGGCATGAGGACATTGTAAGGGTTCCAAAACATTGATTTCGCCATAATACTATCAATAAGGCGGTTAAAAGTGGACAAATTCCCCGTTAACTCTCTATATGATTGCCTATAAAGTTGCTATTATGAGCGCCAATTACAGAACAATAGAAGTTACGCGTTTAAGCTCAATGCCCGAACTGACAGTCCGAACCGATTGCCAGAACTTAAATGCCTAATTTTGCAATTCCAATGAATTGAAGGAAACCCGTGTGAATATCCAAGCACTTATTAATGACAAAGTATCTCAGGCTCTAGAAGCCGCTGGCGCACC
>NZ_JBNGCJ010000289.1:0-3341 GCF_049974785.1 Vibrio genomosp. F10 str. 9ZD137 | reverse complement strand
TTGGCATCTCTCGGCCACCAAAAGGAACTTGATACCCGGGAATGGCAATCGCTTTCAATAGCGCTCGTCGGATCATTCGCTTGGTCTGTTCGTCTAGGTAACCATAGTTATAGCCATTCTTTAAATTCAGGTCAGTCGTCATTACCTTGCTCCTTTTCCGTTTTGATTCTGGCATCAAACTCTTTTTGCAGCTTACGAATCAACGCTAGCTCAGACTGAAAATCAACGTAATGCGGTAGCTTCAAATGACTCACAAACCCTGATGCTTCAACATTGTCACCATGAGACAACACAAATTCTTCATCTTGCGCAGGCCCTTGTGGCACTTCACCATATTGTTGGCACTGTAATGAACGGTCTACTAATGCCATCGACATCGCTTTACGTTCAGAAAAACCAAATGTGACACCGTAACCCCTGGTAAAGCGAGCCTTTTCATTTTTGTTGCCAGTAAAGCCATTAATCATCTGGCATTCCGTCAGTTCGATATCACCGATTTCAATAGAAAAACCCAGTTCTTCCGGGATCAACTCTAACGTGACTTTTCCTGAACGAATTTCTCCTGCAAAAGGGTGATTTCGACCATAGCCACGTTGAGTTGAATACCCAAGCGATAATAAGAAGCCTTCATCACTGCGGGCCAGCTGTTGTAACCTTGCGCTTCGATTGGCGGGAAAAGTCGGCGGTGTCACCGTAATATCATCCGGCAACTCTCCACTGTCATTTTCGGGTACGGCTAGATCAAGGTTTTCTAAAATTTTGAGGACTTGAGGGCACGCTTCATTACAACAACTGTCGAGCTCTGAGCTTTTGAGTTCTTCCCTACCTGGGTAATGATCATGGTGGAGCGAGTCATTACCTTCTGCGAGCAATGCAAAGTCGAGCAATCTATGGGTATAGTCATACGTAGGGCCGAGTAATTGCCCACCGGGTAAATCTTTGTAGCTGGCGGAAATTCGGCGCTCTATTTTCATATCTTCTGTATTGACGGGTTGTGTCACCGCAAGACGCGGTAATGTCGTGCGATATGCGCGCAGTAAGAAGATCGCTTCAATCAAATCACCACCGGCTTGCTTAATGGCAAGTGCCGCGAGTTCCTTGTCGTAAATACTGCCCTCTGTCATGACTCGATCCGTTGCTCCAGCAAGCTGATGAGCAATTTGGTCCACCGAGAGTGCATGTTGGGATTTTGGCCCGCGTCGCTTTTTTTCCTGTAAGCGGTGCGCAGCCTCTATCGCTTTTTCTCCGCCTTTTACTGCAACGTACATAATGCTTCCTTCTCTTCCTTCTCTTCCTTCACTTCCTTCACTTCCTTCACTTCCATCGCGACTTGGGTACTACGTGGCAATGCAATGACTTCGTTTTCACAGGAGAAGAACATATCAATGCCATGAGGAAAACACCCTCGACCCGTTTGTATTGCTTCAATGAGTGGGTCGCTTAATCCTTCAATTTTTACTTTGGTTTCGCCCTTAATTCCTGGACCGGAAAAAATCAACGTGGTTCCGGTATGAAAACTCTCTACTTCGATAATCACTGAGGTGCTTCGGTCGGGGTAACTGTCGTCTCCCATTGCAAAGCCATAGAATTCATCGAGTTCGTTCGCCAGTGCTAACGCTAAATCCGCCTGTGACCGAGAATCAGCGACAGGTGAACCACAATGAAAACGTAAATTCTCCAGCAGTGCTGTGTCGTTTAAGAATGCTTCGCCAAACCAGAGCGGCGTGACATTATCTGCTAACGTGAGCAGTACTTGTGTCGCTGCGGGGCTAACCGTGCCAAATTGTAATATCGACAACAGCTCTACTTTTTTTCCGGGCCGAGAAACAGCGTCCATCAATAGTCTAAATGTCTGCTGCGCATCATGAACTGGGCTATCAAATCCCTTTGTGATGTAACTCATTCATCTTCTCCTCTCACCATAGTGAAAAAGTCCACCTTGCTTGTTGAGACTTCGCGAGCTTTGATTCGCTCATTTTTCTCAATATCAGCGGCTAATGGTTCGATTAATGCTTGATACAAATCACTTTGAAACTCGGTTTGCATTAACGCATCGACAACCGCAGCCACTTCCGCATGGTCCTTATTTCGTCCGGTTATGTAGCTATAGCCGAGCGCTCCTTGGTCTAACTGCACCACCGTTCTTACTATGGTCACATCGCCCATATTGAACGCATCACCGCTTGCTCCCATTTTTGCTCGTACTTGTGCAAGCCCAATTTCTGGCTCTCGTACGAAGTGATAACGTGTGCTGAATGACAGTTCATCCCAGCGCTGTTTTAATGTTTGATAGTCACAACGAGCCAACACCGACATCCATCTTTTACGTTGCAGATGTTCTTGTGGATTGGAGGTTGAACGCTCTTGGGTATGCTGCTCTTGTTTCATTTAATGCTCCAAAACAATTTCGACTAAATCAGATCGTGTGTGTGACGATGAAAACTCAACAATCTGTTCGGTTCCTTTAATCACGTTGGTGGTTTTAAACACCATGACGGGCGTTTTCGCTGGCAATTGCAATAAGCGGCAGTCTGTCTTTGTTGGCATTGCTGCCCTTAGCCGTGTTGTCCTTCGACTCAACTGAATACCCAGCTTGTCTTTTAAGTAAGCGTGTAGAGAGCCGACTTCGAAGTATTTGACGACAGGCCACCAACTCACGTCTGCTAAATAGTGGTCGATAACGCTCGCTGGCATTCCGTCGATTTTTCGTAACGTCCTAAGCTTGATCACCATAGACTCCGCAGGCAGTTCAAATAAACCGGATATTTTGTCATTCGCTGCCACAAGACTGCGTTCAATAACCTGACTGGTTGGCAAACTCCCTTGTTCAAGTAAGTTGTCGGTAAAGTGCGCTCCCGAATGCAATGGGTAATCAAACGGTTGGCTCACGACCATATTTCCGCGCCCTTGTTGCCGTTCAATCAGCCCGTTAAACACCAGTTCATCAATCGCTCTCCGAACAGTATGGCGATTCACATCAAAACGTTTCGCCAGCGTTGATTCAGCAGGTAGGTATTCCCCACCTTGAAAGTAGCGGCGTACGTCATTTTCAAGGTGCTTAGCGATATCAAGATAAATCCGCATGTTCGTTCCGTCCTTTTTACGTCGTCATTCTCAATTCAACTCAGTACTTATCTAGACAAGTTACGACAAAATTTTTATATAAACCGCTTGCGAATGTACTGTGAAGCAAAGTCAATCAGACTCACGGTGACAATGACGATCAACATGATTGAAGCCGTCTGCTGAAACTGGAAACCTCTGATGGCTTCCCATAGCAGCACTCCAATACCACCAGCACCCACCATCCCAACCACGGTGGCGGAGCGAACATTGGATTC
>NZ_JBNGCJ010000288.1:0-6876 GCF_049974785.1 Vibrio genomosp. F10 str. 9ZD137 | reverse complement strand
TGATTAGGGATGATAGCGGCTAGAGCTTTGCCCATGTCAATGACACTCCCTCCGCCCATGCTGACGACCATATCCGGTTTGAACTTTCGCCCGACCACTGACGTTTCTTCAACCATAGTGATATTAGGCTCCCCCGATATACTCACATGCTGATAGCGCATGTTTTGTGCCTTTAGATACGAGATCAGAATATCTGAACGAGACTGATCTTTTCCTGTCACCAGTAGAACGCTATAGCCGTATTGATTCAGTACTGATAGTGAGGATTGTAGAGCGCCTTCTCCGAAGATAATTCGAGTCGATGTCATGAATTGAAACATACTGCATCCCTCTCTCAAGATTAAATTTATCTCTTTTTAGCTTGCACTCATCAACGAATAATTTGTTTGACCGAGTGCAACTTGCTGGATAATGCCTCAACCAAAAGTAGGTATTTTTGCGACACATCACGCTGAATGCTCACCGACGTCATTTCTTTCATCTCCTAAACGAGATCAATAGGTAATCCCTATCGTAGCAAGAGGTAATTGCTTCTTTATTTCCAGAATAGATTGGGGCATAGTTGCACCTATCAGAATAAAGGAGAAAAAGTTATGTTCGTTGTTATTTTTGGCCGCCCAGCATGCCCATATTGTGTTCGTGCTAAAGAACACGCAGAGACGCTTAAAGCGAATCGCGATGACTTTAATTATCGCTATGTTGATATTCATGCTGAAGGTATCAGCAAAGCGGATCTAGAAAAGACTGTCGGTAAGCCAGTTGAAACGGTTCCACAAATCTTTGTAGACCAAGACCACATCGGTGGTTGTGATGACTTCGAAGCATACGCAAAAGAGCATTTAGGCCTATTTAGCTAAACCGCTTAACCCTTTGTAAAACGGCTTGCCCCCTTGCAAATGATAAACCTGCCCACAGTGGCAGGTTTTGTTTTACTTGCCCTATGTGAAGTAATTGCAAATTATAAAAAAACTCACTTATCTTTTGGGCGTAATCCGCTACAATCCCCCCACTTAAACAACCCCAGTTCTTGCAACAAGAGCCAATCGTGAATATTGACGTTATACAATTACTAGAGCAAAACCCCATCCTACTTATTTTCGTCGCCTTAGCATCGGGCTTGGCGTTCGGAAAAATCCGTTTCGGCAGTTTTCAGCTTGGCAATTCAATCGGTGTACTCATTACGTCATTGATTATGGGCCACTTAGGCTTTTCATTTAGCCCAGAAGCCCTCGCAATCGGTTTTATGCTCTTTATCTACTGTGTTGGTATTGAAGCCGGACCGAATTTTTTTGGTATTTTCTTCCGCGATGGAAAGCATTATTTCATCCTGAGTTTAGTGGTACTGTCTACCGCTCTGTCAATTACTCACTTTGCCTCTCGTTTGTTTGGGCTCGATTATGGCATGGCCGCAGGAATGATGGCTGGAGCCCTAACGGCAACCCCCGTTCTCGTTGGTGCGCAAGATGCCATAACCACGGGGTTAGCAACGATGCCAAGAAACATGGATCTTACTCTGGTCATGGAAAACCTATCCGTGGGTTATGCGATGGCCTACCTGGTGGGTTTGATCAGCATGATCACTTTTGCCAAGCTATTGCCCAAATTACAGAAGCAAAACCTATCTGACTCCGCGCAGCAAATCGCACAAGAACGAGGCATTGGAAGCTCTAGTCAGCGCAAGGTCTATTTACCGATCATTCGTGCTTACCGAGCCGGCTCTGAGCTCATTGCATGGACAGACGGCAAGAACCTACGTGAACTGGGTATCTATCGTCAGACAGGCTGTTATATCGAACGTATTCGTCGCAATGGCATTCTCGCCCACCCAGATGGTGACGCGATATTACAAGAAGGTGATGAAATCGCTCTGGTTGGTTTTCCAGACAGTCATGCGCGTCTGGACCCTAGCTTTCGCAACGGCAAAGAGGTATTCGACCGAGACTTACTTGACCTAAGAATTGTTGAGGAAGAGATTGTTGTAAAGAGTGACAGTATGGTAGGGAAAAGACTCTCAGAACTCAATCTTTCTGAATTTGGCTGTTTCCTAAACCGAGTGGTGCGTGCTCAAATTGAAATGCCTATGGACTTAGACATCGTTCTTGCTAAAGGTGATGTATTACAGGTCAGTGGTGAAAAAAGCCGAGTTCTAGGTCTTGCTGAACAAATCGGTTTTATCTCTATTCATAGCCAAATCGCCGATTTGCTGGCGTTCTGTAGCTTCTTCATTCTTGGTTTAATGTTTGGCTTAATCACCATGACATTTGGCCAGGTTTCGTTTGGGCTAGGAAACGCGGTAGGGCTGCTTCTTTCAGGGATTACCCTTGGATTTCTGCGTGCCAACCACCCTACTTTTGGTTATGTTCCACAAGGCGCATTAAATATGGTCAAAGACTTAGGGCTTATGATTTTCATGGTGGGTATTGGGTTAAGTGCAGGGGGCAAGATTTTCGAACACCTATCTCAAGTAGGCCCGCAGATCATAGGCTTGGCATTTCTTGTCAGTGTTGTCCCTGTGGTTATCGCCTACTTAGTCGGTGCTTATATCCTTAAGATGAACAGAGCTCTGCTATTCGGCGCCATCATAGGCGCACGGACGTGTGCTCCCGCAATGGATATTGTAAACGACTATGCTAAATCAACCATCCCGGCTCTCGGGTATGCAGGCACCTATGCCATCGCCAATATTCTTATGACGCTTGCCGGAACCGTTCTGATTATTATTAGTTAATGGTCGCTTCTTAAAAAAAGAAAGATGAAAGTGAAGCGCTGTAAAAAAGCTAGAAAGCAAAATACCGAACAGAAATATAGAGAACAGCGAAGTCATTGCAACAAGACAAAAAAAGGCGCTCAGTGAGCGCCTTTTTAGTCTCTAAATAAACTCGATCAATCCTATTTGGGTGGATTGACGGTCACTTAGCTTTAGCTAGATATTAGATAGCAATAATATCAGATTCAACCGCAGGGTTAACATCAGCGTCGTAATCAACACCTTCAACGCCAAAGCCAAACAGTTTCAAGAATTCTTCTTTGTACTCTACGTAGTCAGTAAGATCTTTAAGATTTTCAGACGTCACCTGTGGCCATAATTCACGGCAATGCTTTTGAATGTCTTCACGCAGTTCCCAGTCGTCAAGACGTAGACGGTTCGCTTCATCTACTTCTGGGGCGCTGCCATCTTCTTTATATAAACGCTGGCTAAACATGCGATAGATTTGTTCCATACAACCTTCATGGACACCTTCTTCACGCATTTTCTTAAACACCATCGCGATATAAAGAGGCATAACTGGAATCGCAGAACTTGCTTGTGTGACTACAGATTTAAGAACGGCAACGTTCGCACTACCACCGGTCACAGAAAGCTTCTCGTTCAGCTCTGTGGCTGCACGGTCTAGGTCCATTTTCGCTTTGCCTAGTGCGCCTTCCCAGTAGATCGGCCAAGTAAGCTCAGTACCAATGTAGCTGTACGCTACGGTTTTACAGCCTTCTGCTAATACACCTGCATCAGACAGCGCATTGATCCACAGTTCCCAGTCTTCGCCACCCATTACAGTAACGGTGTCTTTGATCTCTTCTTCTGTTGCCGGCTCTACTGACGCTTCAATAATCAAATCTTTGTTGGTATCAACAGCCGTTGCTGTATATGTTTCACCAATAGGCTTCAGCGATGAACGGATCAGCTCACCGGTTTCAGGCAATTTACGTACTGGTGACGCTAGCGAGTAAACCACCATGTCAATCTGACCTAGGTCTTCTTTGATAAGGTCAATCGCTTTTTGCTTCGCTTCGTTTGAGAACGCATCGCCGTTCAAGCTTTTAGAATACAAGCCTTCTTCACGAGCAAGCTTGTCAAATGCCGCCGCATTGTAAAAACCAGCGGTACCGGTTTTACGCTCAGTCCCTTCTTTTTCAAAGAAAACACCGATAGTAGAAGCACCGCCGCCAAATGCAGCCGCAATGCGAGAAGATAGACCGTAGCCACTAGAAGAACCAACCACCAATACACGTTTTGGTGCATTTTGAATTGGACCTTGCGCTTTAGTGTAGGCAATTTGTTCTTTTACGTTTGCTTCACAGCCCACAGGGTGTGTTGTGGTACAGATAAATCCACGAATTCGAGGTTTGATGATCATATTCAACTTCCTTAAAAAATCATCGCTAGAATAAAAGGTTCACGACCAAATCGCATCAAGTTTCTGCAAAAACAGGGTAAATAGACAAGTGGTTGGATCACTCAAGCGAGACTCTGATTCAATTTGTGCTCTTATCATCACTTTAACGATTAGATTTAGCTGTTCGATCTGGCTATTCGATTTCACTAACTGATACGAATGATTCCAACAATGAAAAAGGACCTCTGATTCAGAGGCCCCTTACGATTTACTGGTCGTTCATGATAACAACCAAAAACTAGGCAACACTGTTGAGCTTAGGTTGACTGTTTTTGTGTGTTCTCACTTCACTGTAATCATGGCTAAAGTCATCGACTTGAATCGCTTTGTAGCGAAGTCTATCCGCCGCGACAATCGTATCGACTTCTTCCTGAGTAAGCACTTCAGCCGCCAACGCTTGTGCTAATTTTTCCGTTAATGGCGCTTTGCGAACCACTTTACCAGCCTTAACGGCCTTATTGAGCTTTCTCTCTAGGCTCTTAATGTCGTACATGGCTAGGAACGCTTTTTCCATTAGGCCGACGCTGTCATCTTCACTGTCACCGACATAACATAAGTGAGTCAATCGATCTCGGCATGCGCCTGGAGTCATCACACTTTCAGCAAGCTTGACCGCTAACTCGTCACTGGGTTTGCCGAAGTGATTCCCCAATGGGAATACAAGCAGCTTGAGTAAACGCCCGACCATTTTTTGTGGGAAATTTCGATACGCTTCTTGCAACGCCTCAGCACCTTTATGGAAACAGTGTTGAATGGCGTAATGCACATAGTCTAAATCTTGCTGCTGACGGCCTTCGTCTTCGTACTTTTTCAATACAGCCGACGCCATGTAGAGATAGCTCAGCCCATCGCCCAAGCGCGCTGAAATCATCTCTTTACGTTTCAAATCGCCACCGAGTGTCAACATGGCAAAATCTGCACTGACCGCGAGTGCACGACTAAGGCGAGTCAAATCTTTGTAATAAACCTGAGTTGGTCCACTCATTTCAGCTTTAATAAAGCGCGATCCGGTTAAACCGGCACCAAAAGCGCCGAGGGTATTTTTGGTCGCATGCCCAATATGTTTAAACAGCAACTTATCAAACGCTTTTGCCCCTTCTTTTTCATCAGGGTTCGCCGCCGCTTCCATTTCTTTAAGTACGTAAGGGTGGCAACGTGTCGCACCTTGACCAAAGATCATCAAGTTACGCGTAAGAATGTTCGCGCCCTCTACCGTAATCGCAACTGGCACACCAAGATAAGCTGACGTCAGATAGTTCATCGGTCCTTCTTGAATTGCACGACCAGAATGAATATCCATGGAGTCATTCATAATGGTTCTTGCGATTTCTGTCATATGGTATTTAGCAATCGCGGTAACAATGCCAGGCTTTTCTTTCATGTCTAAAGACGTGGTTGTTAACGTTCGTGTCGCCTCTAGAAGGTAAGTCATCCCGCCGATACGCCCTAGCGATTCTGCCACACCTTCAAACTTACCAATCGACATACCAAATTGTTTACGCACATACGCATAAGCCCCCGTAGTACGAGAGGTGAGGTGGCCAAGTGCCGTGCCCAAAGCTGGTAACGAAATACCACGCCCCGCTGACAGACATTCCACCAACATTCTCCAGCCCTTACCTGCGTATTCAGAGCCGCCAATAAGCCACTCAATGGGAATGAACACATCTTTGCCACGAGTTGGGCCATTCATGAACGCCAACCCAATAGGGTCATGACGTTCACCCACCTCTACCCCCTCATGAGAAGTCGGAATAAGCGCACAAGTGATGCCTAGCTCTTCTTTGTCGCCCAGTAAATGGTCTGGATCGTTCAGTTTAAAAGCCAAACCAAGTACGGTAGAAACAGGCGCTAACGTAATGTAACGCTTGTTCCAGTTCAAGCGAATACCAAGCACTTCTTTACCTTCATGAGTGCCGTAGCATACGGTGCCTTGATCTGGAATGCTCCCCGCACCCGAACCGGCTTCCGGGCCCGTTAATGCAAAACATGGGATATCGGTACCGTCGGCTAAGCGTGGCAACCAGTAGTCTTTTTGTTCTTGCGTACCGTAATGAGAAAGTAACTCACCAGGCCCAAGAGAGTTCGGCACCATAACGGTGACCGCGGCGCTGATGCTGCGAGTTGCAATACGAGAAACAATGGTTGAATTGGCAAGCGCTGAAAATTCACGACCACCATATTGCTTAGAAATGATGAGGGAAAAGAACCGTTCTTTGCGTAAGTAATCCCATACATCTTTAGGAAGATCGCGGTCCTTTTTGACAATTTGATAGTCATCAAGCATCGCCAACAGAGTTTCTAGCTCATTATCCATGAAAGCTTGCTCTTCATCAGTCAAGCTTGGCGCTGGATACTGATGAAGCTTCGAAAAATCAGGGTTACCAGAGAACAGCTCCCCATCCCACCAGACACTTCCGGCTTCCATCGCTTCTTTTTCCGTATTGGATAATGGTGGTAGAACTTTCTTAAAAAATTTAAAAGCGGGATCACTGACCCATTTTCTTCGTAGAGAGCACATATTCATATCCTTTTGTTCACGTGTTGGTGTGTTTTTATATTTATTAGGTTTTTTAGTTTTATTAGTTTTGTGTTTCAGTTGAGTTAACTGGCGTTTAATTAATTGGCTGCAACCCCTGCTGACAAGTAAGGAATGAGCCGATCAACCACCGCTTTAGAATCTACTTTGGTACCAAAATCGTTC
>NZ_JBNGCJ010000287.1:0-4717 GCF_049974785.1 Vibrio genomosp. F10 str. 9ZD137 | reverse complement strand
AAGCAAGTGGCTGTGATTTTCCAAAATTGAAGCGTCTCGCGGTAAAAAATGGGATGACCCGTCCTCCCATCACAGACAACAGTATGGCAAACCACCACAACATCGCTTGCCAAACCGCAGACGATGGGAACGGTGGTAATCCCTTGATCGTCGCATAGCTCGCGAAATTGGCGGCAATAGCAAGAATAAACAATGGTACGAAGAATAGGTTGCGCCACCCTTTCGCTTTAACAACCCGAGTAGCAATTTCAAAGGCTGCAAACGCTAGAAACAGAGCTTCAATGCTAGACACCAACCAAAGAGGAGCAGGTGTCCAAAACAACACTCTTGGTAATAACCAGAGCAGCACTAATATCGCTAAGCGATGGTGTTTAGTGCCATTTATTCCCGTCCAGTTTTGCACGGCAGTCAGTACAAAACCCACCACAATTGCCATAGCAAAACCAAACAACATTTCATGCACATGCCACCAAAGAGAGGGAACCCTCAGCGCTTGCGGTTGGCCAGTTTGAAGCATCCAAACCCAAACTGCGATTGCAATGACAGCGTACACACTTCCCAGCAAAAAAAACGGACGAAAACCTAAACGCAAATAAGCAGGTATCGCTTCTTCTACTTTTTTATCGGTAATATTGAGCAAATCAACTCCTAAACAACTTTGCGACTGACAAAGTAAACGGTGTGAATAATGATAGTGATAAATAGATAGCATTTATCGAGCCAATCTTAGATGCTTTATCATTCAACAGGGTAAGTAACAGACCAAGAATAAAAAGAGTCATAGTGACACGTTGATTTTATGTCATTGTGACTCCATCAATCATTTTTGACCTCGTGGAAATTCGTCATTTAGAATAAGACGTGATAGCGTCGAATGAGCAACATCAATGTATAACGAAGGAGAGAATCAATGTACATTTTTGGCTATGGTAGCTTAATGAACTCAGCCTCAAGAAAGTTAACCGGACAAACAGGGAAAACCATCCCTGTTAATGTGAATGGATTGGTTAGGTATTGGGGGAAAATTGACGACAGTTATATTTTATCTCCCCTTGTTGTCAATGAAGGTGAAGGGAAAGTGAACGGAGTCTTGCTAAAAATTGATGACATCGCATTGGCTGATTTTGATCGCCGAGAACGAGGTTACCATCGCATTCAGATCAATCCAAAGCAAGTAGACGTGATCACTCTCTCTTCAAACGACGTGCAACTCGAAGACGATTCCGTTATTTGGGTCTACGTGAAAGACAAACCAGAGCCACCCTGCTCATTAAGCCCGATTATGCTGACCTATGTCGATACGGTATTAGCGGGATGTTTAGAGATCTCCGACACTTTTGCTAAGAATTTTATTGACCATACCATTGGTTGGCATTTCCCAATTGAAAATGATCGACATGCCCCTAAATATGGCAATCTAGCGGGTGTTAAACCTGAACATCACCAAACCATCGACGCACTACTGACCCACATTATCTAAAATAAGTCCGTTAAGTTTGGTCTACACTTTTATAACAAGCAATGCTTATTAAGGGTGTATGAAACAAGCACAGTTACCCAATAGAATACTGCTTTCTGGTATTTTTATCGGTTGTCTATTTTTTAGCTTTAATACCGTGATGACTCGCGGGGCATCCCTTTGGCTGTATGATTCGAAGCGACTCTTTGTTTGTGCTGTGATTATTGTCTTTTGTCTTGGTCTGACTTTATTTAAAAATCATCGACTCTCTTTCTGGTCTACTTTCAGCATCGTCACCCCACTGTGTACGATGCTCGTCATGAGCCTATTTACCTTTGCGGCCATTGCAAATTGGCAACGAGTCTATGTTTGGAGTGCGCAAGAGAATTTCTTTTATGTATTAGGCTTGGCTATTGTCGCAACGTGTTTGGTTCCCATACTGCGACAGCATCGCGTTTTGGTGTATCAATACTTTTCTTGGATTTCTTTTTTCTTATTCTTATCCATCACTTCAGTATTTTGGTTTAGAGCTTACTACCAACTTCCTGATTCGATTCATTCCATTTTAAACCCGCGATTTATCAATCAAGTGCAAATATGGGTATTAATTCCTATTTTCTACCTAACCATCATTTGTACACGTAAGCAACATTACCACTACGCGATGCAAATCCTGTGTGCGCTTAATGTCACCACCATTTTAGCGACCGATGCTCAAGGTATTGCGACCGTTGGCGTTATCGCTATTTTACTATGGGCTTGGCTAGAGGGAAATTGGCGTAAAGAGATCACCCTGCTCTTAATCCAATCCATTATTTTTGGGGCCGTATTTCAATTTCTCTTACTCTCACCCGTGCCAGAGTGGGTATTGTATGGCAACGCATTTACATGGAGTACGATAAAAACAGAATCTTCTGGGCAGATTACACTGTGGCTAGAAGCGTTCTCACGTACTAGCTTTTGGGGATTGGGTGGTGATTCATTTATTTGTTTAAAGGAAAGTTTTTCTCAGCCTTCCAGTGGATCAAATTGGAGCCACATAAGTTGGGGGCTAATCCCTCTTTTCGCCTATCTTACTTTATTAATTTATGGTTTTCGTTCTGTCGTTAAAACGAAAAATCAAATGGTTAGGGTAACAGGCCTTAGCCTAATGATAGGATTGAGTTATAGCCTTTTCTCTGGCGTGTTGGATTCTCCTATCAGCCAACTGCTTGGGGCCTTTAGCATAGCAATGTACTGGGCGAGTATGAAGCCAACGCCTAAGAATATACACCACGCAACTCTCTATCAGCATGCCGTGATCATTAGCTTATCTGTATTGTGTATTTTTTTCATTACAAACAAAGTGAAACAACGCGTCGATATTTACCCGCAAATACAGCAAGCAACAGAACTCAAAACTCAATTATGGCTTGGTTATCAGTGCTTACTTCCTCGGCGACCAAATGATTAACTGAAGCTATGCCATGCAGTACGCGCTGACTAAATCATGTTATGTGCCTTTACAACCTGACAAATAAGGGTGCGTAACCAGAGGTTTTTATCGTCTTTCTGCTTGCTCACCCTCCACAGTAACGATATGTCAAAATCTGGCACCTCAATGGGCGGTGGTGTCGTCGTTAAATGGTCATTAAACGCATCTGTTTTTGCCATAAGCTCAGGCACAATAGCGACCAAACGACGACCTTTAAGTAAACTGCGGATGGTAAGGAAATTGCGTGATGCAACAGTCACTTGGCGATTGTACCCCAGGGCTTCAAGTCGTTTATCCACCTGTGTTGAAAGCACACCATCTGGGCTAACAAGTGCATGATCAATATGTGAAAACGCGTCGACCGATAGTTTGCCTGCTACATCAACCTGAAGCGGATCATACAAACACACGTGCTTTTCAGTATAGAGCTTTTGCGATTCGAATTGCTCATCAACTTGAATCACACTGCCAATCACCGCATCCAGTTTTTCTTGCTCTACAACTTTGATGTAATTGTTTCTATTTACATTGATAAAACTGACCTGTGCTTTAGGCGCACTATGGCGAATCGCATCATAAAGGACGGGCGCATAAATAAACTCAGCGTAGTCGGTTAACCCTATGCTGCACACTCCGCCATATTTTTCAGGGTCAAATCGCTCTTTGGCCAAAAGCTCCGATGAAATCGAGCCCAGCAGTCGAGAAATAACAGGAGCAACATGATGAGCATACTCCGTGGGTTCCATTTTGTGCCCTTTTCGTTCAAATAGTCTGTCGTCAAAAAGGCCCCTCAAGCGTGACAGACTATGGCTCATCGCAGACTGACTGACAAAGCTCTTTTCGGCTGCTAGGCTGACACTGCGGTACTGATACAACTGTGAAAAGGTGACCAATAAATTTAAATCGATGTTTTTCCAGTTTATTTCACTCACTAGCCCACCTATCCCATATTGTTCATGATTATGATTAAAACTATTAATTTGAATCATTTTAGTACATTCAATACAGTGTTGCAGAATCTATTTAGTCAACAAATCATGTCGAGATAAATGATGTTATCTATTTTTAAAATCTTCTTTGCTCTAGGTTGGATAAGTTTTGGTGGCCCCGCAGCTCACATTGGCTATTTTCGTAATGCATTTGTGGAAAAACGAAAATGGTTAGACGATCAAGAATACGCACAAATCGTCGCGCTTAGCCAGTTTTTACCAGGCCCTGGCTCTAGCCAAGTTGGGTTTGCTATCGGCTATAAACGAGGAGGAATAGGCGGCGCATGCATGGCCTTTTTGGGATTCACTTTGCCTTCTATCTTTATGATGCTTGCGCTCGCGACTCTGAGTAGTCAATTGACTGAACATTCCTTATTTCAACATGTCATTCATGGTCTGAAGCTGCTTGCCGTTGTGGTTGTCGCGGACGCGGCTTGGGGAATGTATAAAAACTTTTGCCAGCAGACGTTAACCGTCGCACTCTGTATAGCAACAGCCGTCGCGCTCTTGGTTATGCCCAATATTTCAACCCAAATTCTAGTGTTATTAATATCGGCATTCATTGGGGTGAAGTACTTAGCAAGACCGAACTTGGATGCTTCGTCGCCATTCAAGCCATCAATCTGGCCGTTGGCCCTGTTTGTTGTATTCCTTGCAATGCCTTTTGTTACGCCTTACTTGTTCGGTACGATCCAGAGTATTGCTCTATTTGGTGACTTTTTCCAAGCGGGGAGCTTGGTATTTGGCGGCGGCCATGTCGTACTTCCACTGCTGCAAAATATTGTCGGCGACCAA